>CAJONO010000050.1 GCA_905235905.1 uncultured Prevotella sp. | reverse complement strand
GTAATCAAAACTGACGGAATAACCAAGCCGAAGGGCAACTGTTCAAAAGAATTGGGATAAATTCTGATTAGTGGAGGTTATCTTTGGCAAATTAATCATTAAAACTCCGAAGATATGGCAAACAAAAGATCTCTGAAACGAATAATCAACCTTATTTGTGATGAGCTGCTCAGTGAATGTGTGGCCGCTTCCCTCTATGGCAACGAAAGCCATAAAGACAATGCCGAGGCATTGTTGTTCTCGATTATACAGATGCAGGCCGACTTCATCTGCCGCATGTCGCATCCCGAACCCGGCATGCCCGCCAAGCAATACTACAAGACGCTGCGCGAATCGTTCTCATCACAGACCGGCGAGCTGATAGACCAGATAAACAATCTCTGACATTATGTGGAAGAAATTCTGTAATTGGCTCCTGTTCAAGAAGATGGGATTCACACTGAATGTGACAGAAACACATCCCTCAAAATGTATCATCTGCTTAGCTCCACACACAAGCAACTGGGATTTTCTCATTGGTCAGCTCTACAACGGGGCAATGGGGCTCCATTCTAATTTCATGATGAAAAAGGAATGGTTCTTCTGGCCGTTGGGTCCCATCTTCCGCCGCATGGGAGGCATTCCCGTTTACCGTCAGCGACACACCCGCATGACCGATGCCATTGCCCAGACAGCCCGCGAAGCCAGCGCATTCCGCCTATGCATCACCCCCGAGGGCACCCGTTCCAGGACAGAAGAGTGGAAAAAGGGGTTCTATTTCATTGCACAGGGTGCCGGCATCCCCATCCTGCTCTACGGTCTTGACTACGAGCGCCGCCTTATCCAGTGTACCAAGACCATCGTCCCTACGGGCGATGTGGAAAAGGACATGCGCGAAATAAAGCTATACTTCAAAGACTACAAAGGCAAGAATCCCGAACAATTCACCATAGGCACATTACCCAACGAAGGATGAAGAACGAATTATGTTTGTTTTTTCTCATTTGTCAGCTATCACTTACCAATGCTTTGGCGCAAACCACGTGGGGCAACACCGACTACGAAGGCGAGCCGTGGGTTAGGAATACGTCGCTCCCCTACTCCGTCAGCCGCGGACTCTACGGTCGCCACATTGCACTTTGGGCTTCGCATGGCTACTACTACGACCAAAGCAGGATGACTTGGCGCTGGCAGCGGCCTGCCCTTTTCTGTACCACTGAGGATTTGTTTACCCAAACTATTGTCGTGCCCTACCTCATTCCCATGCTCGAGAATGCCGGTGCCTGTGTGTTTACCCCCCGCGAACGCGACTGGCAGCGGCATGAGGTTATCGTTGACAACGACCAGCATACGGCAGGCTCGCTTGTAAGCTACCGTGAGCAGTCGTTCAGGAAATCATGGAGTCAGGCTCCGGCAGCGGGCTTTGCCCTACACGACGGCATCTATCACGATGGCGAGAACCCTTTCGAGGCAGGAACGGCGCGAATGGTCGAGAGCACCAAGAGCAAGTCGAAGCACAGCATTGCCACCTACCAGCCCACGCTGCCCGAAGCAGGTCGCTACGCCGTCTACGTGAGCTACCAGACCGTGCCCGCCAGTGTGCCTGACGCCTGCTATACCGTGTGGCACAAAGGGCAGAAGACCGAGTTCCACGTAAACCAGCGCATGGGCGGCTCTACCTGGGTCTATTTAGGCACGTTCGACTTCGACGAGGGCAGCAACGCCCGTAACTGCGTCGTGGTGAGCAACCAGAGCAAGCACAACGGCTTCGTGACAACCGATGCCGTCAGGTTCGGTGGCGGCATGGGCAATATTGAGCGGGGCGGCAGCACGAGCGGCATGCCACGCTGCTTGGAGGGAGCGCGCTACTATGCCCAGTGGGCTGGCATGCCCTATAGCGTCTACTCACCGAAGAATGGCGAGAACGACTATGGCGACGACCTGAACTCCCGTTCGCTGATGACCAACGAATTGTGCGGCGGCTCGGTCTATGCACCTGACTCGACAGGGCGCGGAGTGCCCATCGAGCTGTCACTGGCCATCCACAGCGATGCCGGCTATAACAAGCCCGACGGCATGGGCGTCTATGGCTCGCTTTCCATCTGCACCACGCAGAAAGGCGACTCGCTGCTCGGTGCCGGCCATTCCCGCCAGATGTCATACGAGTTGGCCGAAGAGCTGCTCAGCAATACCACCAACGACCTGAAACAGCTCTTTGGCTCGTGGACAGCCCGCAACCTCTACGACCGCAACTACTCCGAGACACGTCTGCCAGTGGTACCCTCGGCCATACTCGAGACCATGTCTCACCAGAACTTTGGCGACATGCGCTATGGGCAGGACCCGAACTTCCGCTTCCATTTGGCCCGCTCCATCTACAAGACGTTGCTGCGCTACACCGCCAGCCGCCATCACCGCAGCTACACGATAGCCCCCCTTCCCCCACAGACCTTCCGCATTGAACTCACGGGCAAGAAGGAAGAGATACGGCTCTCATGGTCGCCAACCATCGATGCCTTGGAGCCTTCTGCTAACCCCACCTCTTATATAATATATACAGCCATCAACGACGAAGGCTTCGACAACGGCCAAATGGTTGTCTCTACATCGGCCACCATGCGCCTTACGCCCGGCAACCTCTATTCCTTCCGCATTGCAGCTGTCAACGACGGCGGTTGCAGTTTCCCCACCGAGGTGTTGTCAGCCTGCCTACAGCCCAAAGCCAAGAAGACCGCCCTGATTGTGGGAGGGTTTCACCGGCTGTCGTCACCGGCCGTCGTCTTCCAGGGCTTCGATCTTGCCGACGACATCGGCGTGAGCTACGGACGCACCTGCGGATGGCTGGGCCGCCAGCAAGTGTTCGACGTGGAGCGCATCGGCACGGTCAGCGAGACGGGGCTGGGATATTCTACCAGCGAACTGGCCGGACAATTCGTGGCAGGCAACGACTTCAACTACGTCAGGTCGCATGCCGAGGCTATTCGCAGTGCTGGCAACTGCAACATCGTAAGCTGTTCGAAAGAGGCCATCCACCGCATGCAGCTCTACCAGTACGACCTCGTCGACTTGCAGTTAGGACTGGAGCGCAACGACGGCCACAGCCTCCTGTACTACAAGTCGTTTCCCAAAGAATTGCGGACGGCCCTCAGCCAGTATCTGGCCCAAGGCGGTCGGCTGATAGCCAGCGGTGCCTATGTTGCCAGCGACATGACGGGCAACGACGACGACACACGCTTTGTGAACAGCGTACTGAAATGTCGCTATGCCGGCGAGAACCGTAACACCGACGAGACCGTCAACGGACTGGGAATGCAGTTCCCGGTGTTCCGCAACCTGAACGAGCGGCACTACGCTGCCCAGCATGCCGACATCATCGTCCCTGCCACAGGCGAGGCCTTCCCTGCCATGACCTATGCCGACGGCACCTCGGCTGCCGTGGCCTATCAAGGCACCGACTACCGAACCTTCACCATGGGCTTCCCATTAGAATGCATCCAAAAAGAAAACGAGCGGAACGCCATTATGCGTGGCATCCTAAACTTCCTTTTAAATTAAACCAATAATTCACCAATAACAATCAAGACTATTATGGCAAAAATTCAAGCAAATCCCTCAGGAACAAGGACTATCGAGATTACCGACGAACATCTGAGAACCATTGAGCAATATCAGTTGTTTCGAGACCTTATCGACTCCAATGGCTTTGTCGACGAGCAGGTTCTCGACAAACTGAAGCTGAACATACGTTCGCTGCTCGAATCAGAATCGGGCAAGGACAAGCAGCTGCTCGACCTCTGCCTCGACGTCGTCTACCATCAGAACATGAAAGCTTTCGGTTTGCAGCAGCTCGTTCTCCTCTTTATCAACTGGAAGAATCAAAGCAATGCCGACTTGGGGTCTACCAGACGCGCCTTCCAGGGGACACCGTTTAATTGATAATTGAAAATTGAAGATTGAAGATTACAAACTGACCGATTTCCTCCCTACCACCAAAAAGGAGCTGGAGTTGCGAGGATGGGATGACGGCGTCGACGTCATTCTATTTTCAGGCGATGCCTACGTCGACCATCCTTCGTTTGGCGTGGCCGTCATCGGACGTACACTCGAAGCTGCCGGCTACCGCGTAGCTATCGTGCCCCAGCCCGATTGGCACGGCGACTATCGCGACTTCAAGAAGCTGGGGCGTCCGCGCCTGTTCTTCGGCATTGCTCCTGGCTGCATGGATTCAATGGTCAACAAGTACACGGCAGCCCGCCGACTGCGCTCCGAAGATGCCTATTCGCCCGACGGTCGTCACGACATGAGGCCAGAATATCCAACCATCGTCTATAGTAAGATACTGAAACAGCTCTTTCCCGACGTGCCCGTCATTCTGGGCGGCATAGAGGCTTCCTTGCGGAGGCTCACCCACTACGACTACTGGCAAGACCGGCTGCGCCCCTGCATCCTCTGTGACAGCGGTGCCGACATGATTATCTACGGCATGGGCGAGAAGCCCATTCTTGAACTGGCCCGCCGCTTAGCCGGCATTTCAAGTCAAGTGGCTGACGGTTTCCCCGTCAGCAATTACTGCAATACCGACAATATCGCCAGTATCAGGGATATTCCCCAGACCGTTTTCCTGGCCCGCGAAAGCGACATACCCGGCGGCATCACCCCCGACGACATCGTGCTGCACAGCCATGAGGAATGTCTGCGCAATAAGCGTTCCCAGGCCGAGAATTTCCGCCACATTGAGGAACAGTCGAACATGATGCATGCCAAGCGCCTCATCCAGCCTCTCACCTCCCACTCTTCACTCTCCACCTCCTGCGTCGTCGTAAATCCTCCCTATCCTCCTATGACCACTGAGGAACTCGACGCCTCGTTCGACCTGCCCTACACCCGCCAGCCCCATCCCAAGTACAAAGGCAAGCGCATACCAGCCTTCGACATGATCAAGCACTCGGTCAACATACACCGCGGATGCTTCGGCGGATGTGCCTTCTGCACCATCTCGGCTCACCAGGGCAAGTTCATTGCCTGCCGTTCCAAGGCGAGCATCCTAAAAGAGGTGAAGCAGATTATGGATATGCCCGACTTCAAAGGCTACCTGAGCGACCTTGGTGGCCCGTCGGCCAATATGTACGGCATGCACGGACGAAACTTGAATGCCTGCGAGAAGTGCAATCGCCCCAGCTGCATCCATCCGCAGATATGCCCGAATCTCGACACCGACCATTCGAAACTCATCGACATCTACCGCGCCGTCGATGCGCTTCCCGGCATCAAGAAGAGCTTCATAGGGAGTGGTGTACGCTATGACCTGCTCCTGTACAGAAGCAAAGACGAGGCTGCCAACCAAGCAGCACAAGAATACACCCACGAGCTGATATGCCGCCACGTCAGCGGCAGGCTGAAGGTTGCACCCGAACATACCAGCAATCGTGTGCTCATGCTCATGCGAAAGCCACCGTTCCGTCAATTCGAGGAGTTCAAGCGCATCTTCGACCGCATCAACAGCGAGGAAGGACTGCGACAGCAAATCATTCCCTATTTCATCTCGTCGCACCCTGGCTGTCATGAGGAAGACATGGCTGAGCTGGCCGTGAAGACCCGACAGCTCGACTTCCAGCTGGAGCAGGTGCAGGATTTTACCCCTACGCCTATGACCACAGCCACCGAGACGTGGTACACCGGCTACGACCCATACACACTCCAGCCCGTGTTCTCTGCCAAGAACCCACGGGAGAAAAAGGCCCAGCGCCAGTTCTTCTTCTGGTATAAGCCAGAAGAGCGCCGAGGCATTGAGCAGTCGCTGCGCCGCATAGGACGACCTGACCTGATTCCACAACTGTTTCCCAACCACCCTCATGAGAATCGCATGCCACGCGATTCCCGTCAATCCCATTCTTCCCACAGCACCCCATACCCTCATGCAAATCATCGAACAGACCATCGTACCGAAAAACCCCGCGAAGAAAAGCGAGGACGGAATCACCGTAACTGACCATTTCGTCGCCGTCATCGACGGCTCTACCTCGAAGACCGAGCACCGCTACAGCCTCTTCAGCAGCAATGGCCGCTACGCCATGGAAATCATAGCCCGCTTCCTGCGAAAGGCTCCCAAAGACCTGTCATGCCATCAATTCTGTCTTGGTGCCAGCAAGGCCATCGCCCGCCATTACCGCAAGTCGCAATGGGAGCGGCTCGCACAGCATCCCGAAGAGCGACTCACAGCCTCGTGCGTCGTCTACAGCCGGCTGCGTCGGGAAATATGGATGATAGGCGACTGCCAGTGCCTGCTCTCTTCTCTCACCCCCCAGCATTCACCCCTCACCCCCGAATACTATGACAACCCCAAGCCCTACGAACTGGAGCTTGCTGAACAACGGGCGGCCATCATCCATGCCAGTCCTTTGCCCCACGACCATTTCCTACGTGATGACACGGCCCGCGCTGCCATCATCCCCCGAATGCTCGAAACCATGCAGCAGCAAAACAAGACCTACAGCGTCGTCGATGGTTTCCCCGTCGACGAGAAGCACGTGCGAATCCTCACCCTCGATTTCCATCCGTGGGAAATCGTACTCGCCAGCGACGGCTATCCTTTCCTCGAACCCACACTCGCCGCCTCGGAAGAGCGCTTAGACTGGCAACGCACCAACGACCCCCTCTGCATCGGCACGTTCAAGGCCACCAAAGCCTTTGCCGAAGGAAATAATTCGTTCGACGACCGCGCCTACATCAGATTTAGGGTCTGAAAATTTGGCAGTTCCATAAAAAATGATTAACTTTGCACCCGATTTTTCGAAACAAAAGCAAAAGACGCGGTTCCGTAGCTCAGCTGGATAGAGCAACTGCCTTCTAAGCAGTAGGCCTTGGGTTCGAGTCCCAACGGAATCACAGGCGCAAAATCCGCAAGAGAACTGATTAACAGTCACTTGCGGATTTATTGGGTCTTCCGCACAATAGCTCCATTGAGGAATTTTGCCTCAAGCGTAATGCAATCACGGAATTGTTATGGGGACTATTGGACTGAAAGTATTGGAAATGGATAAATACATCCAGATGGTGCAGGAACGTGGACTTTATATTATAATAATAAGGTGTACAACCACCCCAAGGGACACATTTTATAAAGAATTTGAAAAGAATCTACCTGTTACAATTATTTTCACGCCCTTCATTTGTCCAATATCAAATATTTTTCGTACCTTTGCAGCGATTACTCGCTTTGCAGTCATTCGTGAGGCATCACGACGGATGCGCTCCGCCAATGCCGAGAGGGTGACGCTCACGCCGGGCAGACGGGTCGAAAGACTCTGATGCGGTTGGGTGGATAGCGAGTGCAAAACATAGAAAGGCGTTTACTCAGCGCTTTGTTCAAGACGAATCGAATCTAGCAAATTCAAATTAGAATCTTGAGCTTAGCAACGGTAGATGACCTCGGGATGTGTTTATACGCATCCCTTTACCAAAAGTGGCATACACAGATTGTGCTATGCCGTCTATATCGGTTAAAGGGATTACTATATTCATATCGGCGTGGGCTCTAACGTTGTCTGTTCAATTCTAATAGGCAATGCTAGAGCCTCGATTCGTGGAACGGACAACAGCGACGGTTCCACGCTTTTTTATGTCCTTTCGCTCAAGTTTGGGCGAGCATAAAAAAAGTTTTTACGATTCATCACTTTAGCTGCTGTGGTAAGCGCTTCTGTCAGTGGATTTGAAAACAGAGAACGGCAAACAGGCTACTCGTATCACGGATGCGAGCACCCCGAACTCTGTCATGTCTGCCGGCAGGCTGACGGCCATGACTGCGTTTATGCAACAACCCGAAGCGCTCTCGTTCAGCACCGACGGAGGCCTCTATCATGACATTGTCGAAGAAGACGACGATGCCCTGCTCTACTGGTATCCCATGCGCATACACTTCGGCAAGGAGGTGGCTGCAAGAAAAGTCGTATTGGCACTGAAAGACAAGGGCTACGACTGCTATTTCCATGCGCAGGAGATTGCGCCGAAGACCAAGAACAAACGCCTGCAGGCAGAACGGCAGAATGCCATCTATAACATCGTGTTTGTCCATGCTATGAAGATACAGCTCAAGCTGTTGAAGCGCTTCAGCAGCGAGTGCAGCAGGATGCGGTTCATGACCATTGCACCGCGAACGGCTCAACAGGTCAGGAAAATCATCTGGATTCCCGACAAGCAAATGGCCAACTTCCTGGAAGCCACGAGAAACGCAGACCCGCAGAAACAGTTAGTGGCAGTCCAATACACCGACTTCATCGACAAGCAGGACCGGCGTGTGCGCATCACGTCAGGCCCGTTCAAGAACGTCGAGGGCGAGATCAAGCGCATACAGGGCCACCGCATCGTTGTCACCTTGATCCGTGATGCCAATGTAGCCATTGGCATCACCCATGTCTCGCCAGACTGTCTGGAACTCTTGTAGCCGAAGCTACTTGCCTCACAGTGAGGAACATCATCCATCATGATATATACCACACCGTATATATATTACCATTATGTTAGCCATCGCATTGCTGCGAAGCAACGGCGTGAGGTCAGCTACTCCCCCCTTTCTCAGGTTCAGGGAGTAGCTTTTCCTGTAGCCTCTTCCACTTGCAGGCAAAAAAGCACCCGATTCCTTGGCAGTATGGAAATAATTCCGTAACTTTGCAGCGTCGTAGTAGGTCACGCTTCCCTGCGTGACTTCCATGGCAAGCAGCAATATAGCATGATGATGAACGAACGCAGATACCCGGTAGGCATACAGACCTTCTCAGAAATTAT
>CAJONO010000049.1 GCA_905235905.1 uncultured Prevotella sp. | reverse complement strand
ACGGCGCAGAAATCCGTGCAATCGGACGCTTGTGGCTGAATCTACTATACAGAAAAAATCCGTTTCATCCGTTAAATCCGTGGTTCTGTTTTTCTACCACAGATTACTCGGATTTGACGGATACAGAAAAAATCCGTTGCATCCGTTAAATCCGTGGTTCTGATTTTCTACCACAGATTACTCGGATTGGACGGATACTGAAAAAAATCCGTTGCATCCGTTAAATCCGTGGTTCTGATTTTCTACCACAGATTACTCGGATTGGACGGATACAGAAAAAATCCGTTGCATCCGTTAAATCCGTGGTTCTGTTTTACTTGCGAAAGTTGAAATAATTATTATTCCAATTCGTGAATCTATTATTCCAATTTGTTTCCATAAAAATCGTACCAAGTTACTTTTTCCTTAATTAGTGCCAATTAGTGGTGATTAGTTTCCAAAAAGAGTATAGCCGATCGCCCTACCCTTCCCTCTCGGCATACTCGGAGGGCGAGACGCCGAAGTGCTTGCGGAAGATGGTGGAGAAATGGGCCAGGTTTGAGAAGCCTACGGTGTAGGCCACCTGCGTGACGTTTACCTTCTGCTCCTTCAGCAAGCGGGCGGCCTGCTCCAAGCGTATGTTGCGAATGAACTCGCTGGTAGAGATGCCCGTTATCTCCTTCATCTTGCGATGCAGCTGAGCGCGGCTGATGCCCACCTCCTGAGTGAGCATGTCGACATTGAAGTCGCTGTCGCCAAGGTTCTTGTTGATGGCCTTCATGATGCGCTCCATGAGCACCTCGTCGTTGCCCTTCACCTCGCGCTGCTCAATCTTGTCGGCCTGCTGCTGGGCACCGCTGTACTTGCCGCGCAGTCGCTGGCGGTTGCTTATCTGGTTGTCGATGACCATGTGGAGCTCTTCCATGTTGAAGGGCTTGGCCAGGAAGGCATCGGCACCGCGCTCCAGGCCCTCGAGGCGGTTGGCCACGTCGGCCTTCGATGTGAGCATGACGACGGGAATGTCGCTGATGTTCAGGTTGGTCTTAATCATGCGGAGCATGGTGAAGCCATCCATCTCGGGCATCATCACGTCGCTGATGACACAGTCGTACTCGTTGGTGAGCAGTTCCTTGAGTCCCTCCTTGCCGTTGGGGCATACCGAGAACTTGTAGAAGTGGCCCAGCTCGGAGGAGATGTAGTGGCCTATCTCGGCATCGTCGTCGACAATGAGCACACGGTGCTTGGTGGTCTGCGCCTTGACGGCAGAGGCCTGTGCCTTGGGAGCCGGCGTCTTGTCGATCTCTTCATCGGAAAGATGGGCGTTGCCCAAAGGCAGGGTGACGGTGAACAGGGAGCCGCTGCGGTCGGTGCGGTTCTGAGCCTCGATGGTGCCGTGGTGCATGTCGACAATCATCTTGCAGAGGTTCAGGCCGATGCCCGTGCCGTTGGCATTGATCTGGCGGGAGTTGCTTCCCTGATAGAAACGGTCGAAGATGCGCTTCAGGCTGTTGCCGTCGATGCCGTTGCCCGTGTCGAGCACCTGCAGACGTGCATTCCGGTCGTCGTGCGAAAGGCGCACCTCGACGGTGCCCCCCTCGTTGCAATACTTGAAGGCATTGGAGAGGAGGTTGCTGACGACCTTGTCGAACTGATTGCGGTCGACCCACACGTCGAGCTGCTCGACGTCGGGTGTCATGAGGAAGTTGATGTTTCGCTCCTGGGCATTATACTCGAACATCTTGCAGATGCCGCGGATGAAGGACACAAGCTCGGTGGACTGGCAGTGCAGATGCATCTGCTGCTTGTCAATCTTACGCACGTCGAGAATCTGGTTGACCAGGTTCAGTATGCGCTGGGCGTTGTGCTCGATGGTGTTGAGGGGGTTGGCTATTTGAGACTTGAGACTCGATATTTCCTCAGGAGTGCTGACAGAGTCGATCTTCAGATTCTTCAGCTTCTCTAACGGGCTCATAATGAGGGTGAGCGGAGAGCGAATGTCGTGGGTGGCATTGATGAGGAACTTCATCTTCTCCTCGTTCAGCTGCTCGTTGGCCCTGCGACGGTAGGTGAAGAACACGTAGCAAGCCAGCGACGCGAGGACGAGGAAGTAGACAAAATAGGCGGGCAGGGAGCGATACCAGGGCTGACGTATGGTGACGACCAGCACCTTCTGGGGCGTGTAGTCGGTGCCCCGCATGGCGCGGACGCCAATGCGATAGGTGCCGGGCTGCAGATGGCCCAGGGTGAAGTCGTTCTTGCCTTCGGGGTTGCGAATCCACTCGCCGCCGTTCATCTGGTATTCGAAGATGAGGTTCTCGGGGGTCTCGAAGTTCAGCTGCGAGAAAGCCAGCGTGATGGTATGGTCGAGATAGCTGAGAGTGAAATATTCGCTCTGGCCAATGGGCTTGTCGGTGACATGGACACCGTTGAGCACCGTATTGGCGCTGACGGGCTGGTTGCCCACGATGAAGGCCGTGAGATGGAGTGAGTCGAGCGACGGGTGGTCTTCCTTAATGGTCTTCGGCGAGAATACGGTGAGGCCGTCGTTCTGTCCGAAGTAGATGTTGTCGTTGTCGGTATGCATGCCCACGCCATAGAGATACTCCTTCTGCGTGAGGCCGTTGCCATTGACATGGGGAACGAAGTTGCCTGTGGCGGCCTGATACTGCCAGATGCCCATGGAGGTTGAACACCAGATGTCGCCGTCGTTCGACTGCACGATATAGCAGATGGTTTTGTTGTCAAGCTGCTGGCTGCCGGGGAAGCGCTCGGCCTGACGCGTCTGGCGGTCGTAGAGATAGAGGCCCTGCTCGGTTCCGATGGCTATGCAGCCCTTGAGACTGCGGCCGTCGGGCAGCTGGCCACCATGCAACTCGCACACATCGAAGCAGACGATGCCGTCGAGCTGCACATTCCACCCTTGGGAACGGAAGTTGTCGGCATGGGGATCATAGCAGGACACGCCCGAAGAGGTGGCCATCCAGATGAGTCCCTGCCAGTCGGACGCCATGCCCATGATCCAGTTATTGCAGAGCCGCCCCTTGCCAGTGTCCTTCTCGTTCATGTTATGATTGCGCAGGCTACCCGTCTGGGTGTCATAGACACAAAAACCACGAGAGAAGGTGGATATGTAGATGCGTCCTTGTTCGTCGCTGGTCATGTCGTTGAAACGGTCGCAATCGAACGTAACCTTCAGCTGCGAACGACCGCTGGTAGGGTCGTAGGCGAAGAGACCGTCGTCGGTACCGAGCCAATAGCGTTTCTGATGGTCACGGAAGATGAACTCGACGGCATCGGGCGAGGCAGGACGGGCAACAATATGGCCACGCTTGTTGAAGCCATAGACGCCCACGCCCTGAACGGTACACCAGACCATGTCGCCATCGCCCTCACACACCGAGGACACAGTGGACCCCAACTGCAGGCCCTGCGACTTGAAACTCCAGCTGGCGAACTGCATAGGATGGAAAGGCACCATGAGCAGGCCCTTCCGATGACAGCCCAGCCAGAGATTGCCACGGCGGTCGAACATGGCAGCATAGATCTTGGTGGTATTGGGGTCGATGTCGAAGGCACTGATGTCGAAACGCTCAATACGGCGCGGACGAGTAGAGGGAACACGAAAAACGCCCTGGCCTCGCGTACCTATATATATAGTACCATCCTCACCGACCAGCATCTTGAAGAGGTTGATGTCCTTGCCGCTAACGGCACCCATGCTAATATCGGCCGCCTGCATCTTCCCATTGCGATAGGACAGGATGCCATGCTGACAGAGCACCAATACCTCGTCGTCGACTTCGGCAAAGCTTTGGGGCGTACCGAAAGGAGAGGGGAAATGCTCGGTTTGGTTGCCTACGCGCATAGAGACGGTCTGGGAGAAGCCACTCTTCCATAGCCGGCCCTTGGAGTCTTCGAAAAAACGGCTGAAGTACTGGTCGGCCCCACTTAGCGAGAACGGCTGCAAACGGTCAGTGCCGTCGAGCATGAAGGCGCCATAGCCTGCCGTGCCCACCAGGATGGTGCCGTCGCGGCGCTGCAAGATACTGCTGACACGCGGATGGCGCCCCTCAGGGAAGGGATAGTGAACGAACGCTTCGCGACGAGGGTCGAAACGGTCGAGACCACGGTTGGTGCCTACCCAGATGTTGCCATCGCGGTCGCACAGCAGGGACACGACTACATTGACCGAGAGCGACGTAGTGTCGGCATCGTTATGAAGATAGGTATTGAACTGGTAACCGTCGTACTTGTTCAGACCATAGTCGGTGGCAATCCAAATGGTTCCCTGATGGTCTTGGCACAAATCGGAAATGAGACTGCTGGAAAAACGGTCGGAAGGGATGAACTGTCCTGTCTGGGCTTCTGCCAGACAGCTCATTATGAGACATATAAAAAACAATAGTCGATTTTTCATATACTATGGTAAAACTGCAGTAGTTTTAGATTTTGAGTGCAAAGATAGTAAAACTATCGCTATATTCTTTTCTTTTTTCGTTTATTTTAGTTTTTTTATGTTTCAACGTCTCATCAAGTTACTATGACAATTACTATTCACGCTTGTTTTCGTCGTTTTCGAAAAAACTTTCTGTAAGCAAAAAAAAAATACGGCTGCCGATATTCTCATACAGGACAGCCGCAATCATTAGTTTTACCATAACTAATATGCTACAAAAATCAACTACTAACTAATAACAACTTTTACTATACAAAATTTACTACATCTGATATCTTATTTTTCTGGTGCAAAATTAAGCATTATTCTTCAAAGTTGCTATTTTACATGTTTCGTTTGTTTGCTCATTTGTGTTTATTTCGTTATGGCAGTGGCAAATACCAGTTTTTCTGATCCATTAGCAACGTACGCAGCTCACCATCGACCGTTCCGTTACGCTGAGAGACGGGGTCGGCCAAATAGGAGGCATCGCCACGGCGCAAGGCCACCCGCATCAGGTCGTAGAAGCGATAGCCCTCGAACATGCCTTCAAGAGCCATCTCGTCGATAATCATATTCTCGACAAGAGGCTGCTGATAGGCCACGGTGTCGGCACGGCTTTCCAGTGGGGTAAGCGGCTGGGGAAGGCGGTAGAGCGTGTCGCACTCGGCATTGCCACATCCCCGCGAATGGACTCCCTGCGTGTTAAGGGCCGTGAAATTGTCGACGTCGAAGGCAATAAGCGTTCCTGCTGCAGCTACCTCGACACTGTCAATCTGCTTGGCCACGATGTCGGGATAGAGGCCATACTTCAGCACAGCAAAGGCCGACTGCGGATAGCCGGCACGGTTGAGCGCCTCAGCATAGCGCAGATAGACCATATTGGTGCGGTAGATGGTGACACCGCTGGAATTGAACTTGTCGATGGTCTGTATCTCATTGGATACACGGTTGAAGCGCGAACTGCTACGCACATCGCTATCATAAATGGTACCAAAACGCAGGTCGCCCACATATTCAGACTTCAGGAGATTCTCCTTGGGTGCATAGATGGTGTCGACCGACTGATCGACCTTGGTATAAGCAACGCAGTAGTTAGGCACTGCCGAGAGCTGACGAAGGCGCTTGGTAGGCATGACCTGAGCAAACTGCAGATTGACATCGGTAGAATTGAAGATGTTGACAAGTTCGCTCTTAACACCATAGAACTCGCTTGACTCCATGGGAATGTAGCACAGACACTCGGATCCGCCAACGCCAAAGGTGAATGTGTTTGTAGCCCTCCGAAACTCCTTGGTGCTGGCATCTGCCCAAGATGCCTTTGAACGGCCAGTAGGAATGGGGTCGGTACGGAGCGAGAGATAGTCATGATAGTACTGTGCAGCCTCCTGATAACGGCCAGCCCAGAGGCAAAGGTCGCCAAGAAGTGCGCGCACGGGAATGAAGAACTTCTGGGAATTCAAATCGTTAATCTGGCCATAGAAGGGCAACTTGGTATCGACATAGGGCTTAATGTCGTCGATAAAGAAATTGCAGATGTCGGTAATGCCCTTGGGTGCCTGCGCCATAGCCGTCTTCGAGGCTTCCTCGGTGAGCAGGGGTTCGGTGACTAAAGGCACACTTCCGTAAACGAGTGCAAGCTGCAAATAGGTCCAAGCCCGGTAAGCCTTGACAGCCGCATATTCAGATTCGAACACCTTGCGGTCGTTTTTCACCAGATCTTTATTGACATTCTTCAGGAAATAGTTGCAGTTATTGATGACGGCATAGTAGTCACTAACGCGGTTGTAGGCGTTTTGCGCATCGACCTTGAACTGGGTGAGGGCCTTCAAGTCGCTACTGGCCGAAGCGGTGGTCGTAGAGAGGTCGCTACGCAACTCACCCAGCAACACGGTACGGTCGGCAATGGCCTGTAGCTTGTAGATAATGCCCATGACGCTGTAGACGCTATCGGTAGGCGACTGCAAACGGTTGTCCTCCTGAAACTCGACAAGCTCTGAATCGGTATCCATGAGGCCGGAGCAGGACTCGAAGAGGAGCGAGGAGAGTGGGAAGAGGAGCGAGAACGCCAACAGCCTCTTGATATTTTTATTCTTATTGGTTATCATAATTGATATTGTTTCGTTGGTTTGTTGTTTTGTTGTTTCGACAAATCGATATAACGATATTTCGACATTACAGATTTACCTTCACACCCAATGCAAAGGAACGGGCGTTGGCCAGCAGACCACGGTCGATGCCCTGCAACAAGGCGCTACCGCTCACGCCACAGTCGGGATCGCTGCCCAGATAGTGGGTCACGGTGAAGAGGTTGTAGGCACCTCCCCAGAGCGTGATGCCCTGCAGATAGGTGCTGTTAATGGGAATGGAATAGCTCAGCGTGACATTACTCAGACGCAGGTAGCTGCCATCCTCAATCCAACGGTCGCTGAAACGGGAGTTACCCATGGGGTCGCCATAGCTAATGCGGGGAATGCTGCTCTGCTGTCCCTCACTTGTCCAGCGCGACAGCATGACCGTCGTCTGGTTGTGGAAACGAGAGCCGCTTTCGAGAAGCGAGCGCTGATAGTTATAGACATCGTTGCCCAAGGAATAGCGCATGGTGGCACTGAGCGACCAGTTCTTCCAGTTCAGGCGAGTGTAGATGTTTCCATAGACATCGGGATTGGGGTCGCCAATGACGAAACGGTCGTTCTCGTCGATGACACCATTATTATCCTTATCGACGAAGCGCATATCGCCAGCACCGAAATACTCACGCTGGTCACGGTCGTTCACCTGATAGTAGCCATCGGCATCGGCCTCAGCCTGCGTGGCATAGACACCGGCGGTCTTGTAGCCATAGAACATACCGGCGGCAGTACCCACTTGTGAGAGAATGGTGGCTCCGTAGGCTTCAGTCTCGAAGGCCCTGTCGCCATCGGGCAGAGCTGTAATCTTATTTACATAGTGACCGGCAGATGCACCCAGTTCCCAACCGAAGTTCTTCAAGTTGAGCACCTTGACGCCAAAGCCTGCCTCGAAGCCTTGGTTCTCCAGCTTTCCGTCGTTGCTCCAGTTTTCGGCAAGGCCACTCGTCCATGCCAGTTGGCGCAACGTAAGCAGGTTGCTGGTCCATCCCTTGAAGTAATTGAAGCGGACATTCAGGCGATTGTTAAGGAGATTTGCCTCCAAGCCTGCGGTCAGGCGACTGGTGGTTTCCCACTTGAGCGAGGTATTACCTATATTACCAATCGACTTGCCATCGACTTTCTGCGAGAGCATGTTATTGGCAACGAAATAGGTCTTCGATGCCGTATAGTCGATATTGTCATTGCCTGTGACATCGAAGCCTGCATTCAGGCGCAGGTAGTTGACGGCTTTCAGACCAGCCATCCAACGCTCGTTGGACAACACCCAGGCAGCATTGACGCTGGGGAAGAGGCCCCATACCACACCGCCAAGCTTCAGACCGTCGGCATCGTCGCCGAAGCGCGAACTGGTCTCTGCCGATATGCCAGCTTCTACGTAGTACTTCTCGCCATAGTTATAATCGGCCTGTGCATACATAGTCAGTTCGCGGGTCTTGTCGTCGGCACCCCATGTGGTGCGGTAGTTACGGGCATTGCCTGTGCTGGGATACTTGTCATTACCCGTATCGAAACCACGCTGGGCCGTCAGCTTGTAGTTGCTGCTCTGATAGCGAACGCCACCAAACAGGTCGATTTTGTGGGCAGCATAGCGATTGCCCCATGCCAGACGGGTGTCGCTCATGACTGAGTTCTGGCGGGCAGCCATGCTTTGTGCCATATTCTCCACCTGGATATTGCTCGATGCCATCAAGCGGAAAGGCGGCGTCCCCTCAAGCGGAAGATAGTAGTTCTCGTTGGTATTGACGAGGGTGAAATTGAAATGCTCCTGCAAGGAGAGATGACGGTTGAACTGATAGCGCGGAGTGACGCTGAAAGACACCATACGGTTACCCGCCTGGTTACGGTTCTCGCCATCACCCAGACTTAGAATGCCCAATGGGTTGGCTAAGCGCACTGAATTGGCAACAATCTCACCATCGGCCTCGAACACCTTGCTCACATAGTTATCGGCATCGGCCAGATAGTGGCTCGGATTGCCATTGATATCGAAGGCATACGGAGCGAGGAAAGGCGACTTGATGAGCGAAAGGAAGCCTGGCGAAGTGACGGTTCCGACAGAAAGGTCGGCCTTTGCGCCATCGTCACGCAAATCACGAGTCACATCACTATAGGCGGCATCGAAACGCACGTCAAGGCCTCGGAACACTTTGATGTCGGTGTTCAGTCGCATATTAAAACGTGAGAAATCGTTACCCCGCTGAGTAGCCTCACCAAGCGAATAGCCAACTGACAGGTTATAGTTGGCCACATCATCGCCACCCTGCACGTTGATTCCGTAGTTTGAGACAAAGGTGTTGCGGTAGACCTCATCGGTCCAATCGGTATTATTATGATAGGTATTATAATAATAATTGGTGGGGTCGCTATTGACAAATTCCAGATTCTGCACGTCGGCTGTGAGGCCCGAGAGCAGCTCGGTGGCATAGAGGCGATAGTCGTTGGCCCCCATCATCTGAGGCAGACGGGGACTAAGCTGATACTGCCCATTGATCGTGACATCGATTTTGGTAGCCATGCTGCGGTTGCGCTTGGTCTTGATGAGCAGTACGCCGCCTGCAGCCTTGGCACCATAGAGGGCCGTACCGTTCTTGAGCACGGTGACGCTCTCAATGTCGTTCACATTCAGATTGGCCAGAATATTGTTGTAATAGCCTTCATGCAACATCTGGCGGTCGTACTGCATATCGGTAATGACACCGTCGATGACCACCAAAGGCTGGGCATTTGACTGCAGGCTTGTGAGGCCACCAATGAACATGGTACTCCCCATGCCCAACTGTCCGCTGCGCGTCACGGAGTGGACATCGGCCCCCAGCTGCTCGGCCACAAGCGGGTCGATGCTCAAACGAGCCGTGTTGTCAAAGTCTGTGGCGCGGCGACTGGCATTTGACTGTGTAGTCATTTCATAGATGGGAGTGAACGAGCTGGGATAGAGCTGGGCATCGGTATGGGCGGCATTTCGAGCAACAGCCTTCTGTAACAGCTGATAGCCGTCGACACGCATGCTGACACTACTCACATATTCGGGAACCTTCAGCTGATAGGCTCCCTTATCGTCGGTCATGGAGCTATATTTGTTGTTGCCGTATGCCTCGACTATGACACCTGCCAGAGGTTGTCCCGTGGCAGCATCGGTCACCGTGCCACTCACCGTCTTTAGTTCTTGGGCCTGACATATTGAAGATTGAAAATTGAAAATTGATAATTGCAGGCAGAAAGCAGCAATCCACAATCTCTTTGACCAATCCTCACGTAGGAAAAAATGTTTTATTGTCTTCATAATCTTCAATTTTCAATGTTCAATTATCATTGTTTTTCCTTGGACGCAGATAGATACAATCAAGGAGCATCTCACGGGAGTACTTATTGGATTCACGAGCGAGGACGCTACACTTTAGCGTCAGTGTGAACTTCATGTTCGTCTGGTCGTAGTTGCAGACAGGGAATGTAAAGGCCGTAGCGTCCAAGGCCACCCACACGGTATCAACTCCCTTAACAGGGTCATTGTTGAACTTGGTCTTTTCAAAATCACACATCTGTGATTCACCTTTCTCGTCAACATAATTGAGCTCGACCGTGAACTGACATTTTTTCAAGTCGGCTGCCGGGTCATAGACTGAAGCAGGCAAGATTACAATACCTATGTCATATTTGCCAGCCAACGTGTTCTCCAACTTGAATGTCATCGTCCAGTTTGTGTTCGACTCTGGCGTAATCACGAGATATTCATTTTCCGAAACACTGTCGGCAGCATGGATGCGTGTGTTATAGGAGCATTTGGAATATCCGACAATCAGGCCTGTGCGCTCACCCTCGGCCTTTATCTCACGCTGATAAGTTGTCAGCGGAGAGAATGGCCACTTGCTTGTGGTGTAGAGTGTGCCGTTACTATACTGAGTAGGGGTAGCGCCATAGAGAATGCCGCCCTCATCGAAAGGACGATGGAACACGTGATACTGAGGATAGCGCCTATCGTACATATAAGTAACTAATGAATCGGTGGGCGAGCTCTGAATGGTGCGACTGAAAACGGCATCGTTGAGCAATGCGTAGTTAGCCCAGAAGCGCTGCAGCGAGTCGCCATTTTCGACTGTAGCATCATAGCGGAAATGCTCCATCGCCTCTTGCCACACACGTTGCCACTCATCGGCAGTAGGCACCACGAAAATATAGGAAGAGTCTTCGTCAGCCAACTGACCAATGGATTCGAGCATACGGTTGCGCTCAATGAACACCGAGTCAACATAAATCTGCTCGCCATCGACCATACCGCCTTCAACAGACTGGTTGGGGCTGAACTCATCCTGCTCGTAACTCTTCAGTTGATCGCCAATGAGGCTATAGCGTGAATCATTGAGCATAATCTCATAGAGGTTATGACGATAGGGCAACGTGCGTTGCAAGATGTGCAAGACACCGCCCTTGGCCTTGATGTTTGCCTCGTTGACAGGAACATCGAGAACCGTTTTATTGCCAATAGTCGCCTTCTTGGTGTTGAGCAGGTAGAAATCGGAAGGCTTGTCAATACAGGTGGCCAGGTTATATGACAGATGATTGCCCACAAAAGAGCGCACCACCATCGAATCGCCCCTGTTGGTTGTCAGCAGATTAAGAACGGAGTCCTTATTGAACGAGCCGTTGACAGGGGCAAGAACAGTAAAGGTCTGAACGCCATCGAGCAAATCGGCATAACTGACACTGGTCTTCTTATGGTGCCTGAAGACCATTGTCTTACTAAGCACTTCGCGGAAGTCACTAAGCTCATCATACTGCTGCATGGTCTGCCACAAAGTCTGTTCGTTGCCTGCCTGAGCCCCCGTGCCTTCGTAATGGTCATCCCAATCGGAACAGGAAATGAAGCAAGAAGCTGGAAGGAAGAAGCATGCTACACCGAGCATCCTCACCGCCCTCTTCAGACTTCCTTTTCCGGATTTAATTATTCCTTTTTTCATAATCGAATTGTTGTTATATCCGCTGGTTGCGGAAGCAATTTCTTCATTATTCATTCTTTTCTCATCATTTTAGTGGCGATCCTCTCCTTCAGGGCTGTCATAAACATCCTTGGGACAGATTTCAATATAGTCAATAGACATGTAAAGCGTACTGCCCTCAAGAATCTGGCGGAAACGCAGCCAGTTGTCCTTCTCGGCATACAGATACTGCCTTGTCAGGATGCGACGCACATCGTTGCTATAAGTGCGGAAAGGTTCCGAAGAACTGCCATAGCTGTCCATTGCCTTCATGAAGCCACGGTTACGCATGGCCTTGTCGATGGCCTTGTTCTCCTCCTCATCGTCGGTGTCGGCTTCCCATCCTGTATTACTGTCGAAATTACGGAAGCTGATGGGAATGCCGCAAGGCTCATTGTTCAGATAGACCTGAGCAATACCACGGTCGTCGCCCGTCGAATAGCCCAGACGCACCTCATAGGTACCGTCATGGGGCACAGGCGGCAACTTCACCGATGCGTCGAACTTCTCACCAGTGATACAGACACCGCTGCCTTGGTAGTGACGCCAGCCTGTCTGCTCATTACCACAACCAATGAAGGTTCCTGCATTATGCATCTTGAAGTCGGCAAGATAACCATGCTTGAAACCAATCATCATCTCATCCTTGCCCATGTGCTCCATACGGGCATGACCGTTCATGAAGTCAGGGCTGAGGGTGCTGCCGTCGACGCGAATGCGGCGGTTGAGTGCAGTCTGACGTACATACTTGGAATAGACGAGAATGTCATCGATGTAAATGTAACGGCCATTCTTGCACGACTGTGCGTAGCTGTCGCCCTCGCCGTTCTTCAGAACACGCACACCGCGTCTCTCACCAGTAAGTGAGGATGTCGTCTTCGCACCAGTTCGGTTGATGAATATCTCTTCACCTGGATTGCTTGAGAAACGAATGAGCGTATGTGGTGCCATGGTCTCATAATAGTCCTCGGGATCATAGATATTGAACAGACACTTCTGCGTGTAAATATCACCACGACAGTGTACCCAGTAGTCACGCGGACCTGTTCGGTTGATGAGGTGATAGCTCACGAAACGGTTCAACGGGTTACGACGGTCCCTGAAATTCTCATCGTATTTACCTGCATCCTCAGGATAGGACTCGTCGTAAATGCGCTTGGCATAAGCCTTCAAAGAGTCCAGATTCATGATGTTATGCTGATGGAATACGGAGTCCGTCTCTACGAAAGCCGTAAACTTGAAGAAGCGGTTCTCCGGATACCACGTCGCACACTGTTTCGAAGCCGTTCCATCATTGGCCGTTCCGTAGGGCACCTTGAAGCCCTTGCCACCCCATGCAGAATCAGGATCGACGGTATAGGTCTCGTCGACATATTTGGTAAGTGAGTCTGCCATACCAGTAAGTTTAAGGGCTTCGCAGAAAATTGACAGGTTAGGATTATCCTCCATGAGGGCCGGCAGGAACTGGTTGCTGGCATTAATAACATGGTCGATGACATGAACCACGCCGTTGGTCACAGAGTCGTCTTTCTGGATGATTCGCGAGTTCTTGTTGACAAAGATGAGCAGCGCATTGTTGTTGACAACGTCGCTGTCGGAAGTCATCTCAATGTAGTCGTCGTTCATGTTCACCGGAGGCACTTCGCCACCCATGTCGGTAGTGAAATAGGCTTTGTCCTGAACGATATGAGTACGTGCCAAGGTGTCGCACTGCTCTTTGAATGCGAGCAGGGCTTCGAGCGAAGCATAGCCATTGTCTTTCAAATACTGTTGTATTGCCTCGTTGGTGGGGGCGAAAACAGTATAGTGACCATAGGTCTTCAACATGGACAGATAGTTGCTTTCCTCCAGAATGGCCTTAAAGTCGCTGAACTGTTCCTCGTCGGCCTCAATGAATCCGGCTGCTGTGAGCCGCACCGAGGAGTAGAAGTTCAGCGGGGCGTCGCTGTCGTCATCGGTACAAGAAGTGAACAGCACTACGCTAATTGATAAATAACAAATGATAAATGACAAACTTACCAAGTGTTTTTTGCTTATCGTCGTCTTCATAACAATCATTTTTCTGTTTTTAGTTTTTCTCCAAGTCGGCATCGTCGCCCGTATTATAGGCAGGATTCTGCTTCAGGTAAGGATTCACTTTCAGCTCATTCCGAAAATAGGGCAAAAAGAGAGCATTGGCATCGGCCAAACGGATCTGTATGCCACTGATATTGGTTATCTGCTTCTTCGTGACAGTCGTGGCCAGCTCCTTAGTGCTGCCCTTCCGACGTGCCTGACGCAAGAGGTCGTACCAGCGCTTACCCTCGAACATCAGCTCGCGGTGGCGCTCATCCAGAACAAGTTTCTCCATGTTTTCCTTAGAGTCTTTGTAATCGTCATATTTCAACACTTCGCCCGTACCCGGTGCGAAAGAGTTGACAGCACGCCTGCTCACTGCATTTATCAGCGAGAAGGCATCCTCGAAATGCTCACTGCCCTGCTCAATAAGAGCCTCGGCCTTCATCAGCATGACATCGGTCAGGCGATAGACTATCCAATGGGCATAGTTTTGGGAGCGCCAGGAGTAGCTTGGTGTCCAGTTGCTTTTCGAATTGTCAATCACAATATTGCCAGCAGAATATTTGGAAATATAATACTGAGTGGTAGAGTACCGATAGATTGACTCGTAAGCCCTGCAGTCGTTGGCATTAAAGAGATCGGTGCTTT
>CAJONO010000048.1 GCA_905235905.1 uncultured Prevotella sp. | reverse complement strand
GGCAAACCACAAATCATCGGTGAAGAGAATTCGCCAGGACAAGAAAAAGGCACTGCACAACAAGTACTATGCCAAGACCATGCGTAATGCCGTTCGCAAGCTGCGCGCCATGGAAAACAAGGACGAGGCCGTAGCCCTGTACCCCAAAGTACAGAAGATGCTCGACAAGCTGGCCAAAACCCACATCATCCACAAGAACAAGGCTGCAAACCTGAAGTCGAGCCTCAGTAAGCACATCAACAAGCTGGGCTAAACAAGCGGCTTACAGGCAAAAGCATAATGGCCGCACACTCCAAGTAAAAGCTGAGTGTGCGGCCATTTTTCTATTTTTTACTACCCCAAAAACAATATTATAGCAAGTATGAGATCACCGGAAACCGATCTGACGCTGCGAATCAGCTGCATGGTTAATTATCGCGAAGCTACGGCTGAGCAGAAACAACGTGCCATTGCCGCTGCCAGAAGAAATGAGCACTCAAAGGTGGAATGGGACCAGCCATGGACGGTGCATATTCCGCAACACTGGCTCAGCTATGACAACAAGCTTACCGATTGGTTTCTTTTGAGCGTTTGCTTCAGCTATGAATTTGACGGGGAGGCCTTTTTCATTACTTGTCTTACAGACGAAAAGACGCTGCGTAGCCAACCGCTCCTGCCCCAGCACGAGGTGACCGTCGACGTGCCCCTCAAGGTGGAGGATGTCGCCAAACGGCAATACGTAATGCGGCTTCATGTGGCCTGGCCTAAGCTGGAGCGCCCCAATGCTCACACGCTGAGCGAAACGCTCGCCATGATTGAGAACGAACCCGCCTGGCGCACATTCAATCAGGAGAGCGACGAGGTGTGGGTGTCGATAGCGCACGGCTATCACGACGACGAGCATTACAACAAGTATCCCGCAGCACAGTTCCCACAGGCCTTCCTCGCCGATGTGGCCAAGGACAGCAAGACCTTTAGCGATGTGGCTTTTATCGAGATGAGCCATTGGTACTACACGATGGAAACTTGCCACCATAGCGACGACTATATCGATGCTGCCCGTGCGCATGGCGAAGACGCAACAGGCGAGTGGCAAAGTCGTGAAAGCCACATGGACGAAAAGAAATGGCTGTACGAAGTACTGATATAGAATGAAAGACGAACAGGTCATATCGAGTCTGCAGAATCCGAAGGTCAAGCGCCTCCTGCTGCTTCAGCAGAAATCACAGCAACGGCGTAAGGAAGGTGTGTTCGTGGTGGAAGGCCGCCGCGAACTGGAGCATTGCGTGGAGGCCGGCTATGAGGTGGAAAGCATCTTCACTCTCCACTCTCCACTCTCCACTATCCACTATCCACTCTTCACCGTTACACCACAGGTCTACGAAAAGATGGCCTATCGGGGCACTACCGAAGGCATCATCGCCATTGTAAAGGCCAAGCGCCTGCTGCTGGAAGACTTGCAGCTGTCCGAGCATCCGCTCATCGTGGTCTTAGAGAGCGTCGAGAAGCCAGGCAACCTGGGTGCTGTGCTCCGTTCGGCCGATGCGGCACAGGCCGATGCCGTCATCGTCTGCGACCCGCTCACCGACCTCTATAATCCCAACCTCATCCGCTCCTCGATTGGAGCCGTCTTCACCGTGCCCACCGTGGCCTGTACCAGCGAAGAGTGCATCGCCTTCCTGAAGCAGCACGGCATTCAGATTCTCACCGCCCAGCTGCAAGACTCCTCTTTATATTACAATACCGACATGACGGGTGGAACGGCCATCGTCATGGGCACCGAATCGACCGGCCTCACCGACCAGTGGCGCCGGGCCGCCACGGCCCACATACGCATTCCCATGCTGGGCCGCCTCGACTCTCTCAACGTGTCTGTCTCGGCGGCAGTCCTGCTCTTCGAGGCAGTACGCCAGCGGCAGGCCATCGCCCATTCCATTTAAGTTCTACCTATCCATGAAAGGGCCGACTCCTTCTGCGGTGGCATGGATGGGACGGATGCTGCCATCGGCATTGTAGTACATGGGTTCGGCGATGACCGAACGGCTATAGCTGGTGCCGTCGGGCAGACCACCATTGTGGGAGAAGAACAGCCACTGGTCTTTAAACTTAACGATGGCGGGATGGGTGGTGTTCGAATTGCCTGCAATCTCGCTGATGATGCCCATCGGCGTGTAGGGACCTCCAATCTTGTCGGCTACGGCATAGGCAATCTTTTCGGGCCACTCGCTGGCGTAGGTCAGGTAGTACTTTCCGTTATATTTATGCACCCACGGAGCCTCGGTGAAGTTCGGAACGTTAATCTGGCGGATTTCTCCGTCAATCTCGATCATATTGTCCTTCAGCTTGGCGTAATAGCACTCGCGGTTGCCCCATATAATATACGGTGTGCCGTCGTCATCAATGAGGATGGCGGGGTCGATGACACACCAACTATGTTTCGAGGCGAAGCAGTCTTCCTTAGTGAGTAGCGGCTTTCCTAATGCATCCTTGTAAGGACCTGTAATCTTATCGGCCACAGCCACGCCAATGCCGCACCAGTTGGTCGATACATACCAATAGTAACGACCGCCCTTGCCCTTGGCCACATGACCTGCGTATGCCTGCTTGCTCTTGGCCCAGGCGAAGTCCTCGATGCGCAGGGGCGATGGATGCTCTGTCCAGTGCTTCATGTCCGTCGTGCTGTAGAGCAGCCAGTCCTTCATCACATAGCCGCCCTGATTACCTTCTGCATC
The DNA here is from genome assembly GCA_905235905.1 of uncultured Prevotella sp. Taxonomy (GTDB): domain Bacteria; phylum Bacteroidota; class Bacteroidia; order Bacteroidales; family Bacteroidaceae; genus Prevotella. The sequence goes on along the minus strand of CAJONO010000048.1, from coordinate 12,750 downwards.
ATGTCCGGCAAAGAGCCAGAGGGTGTCACCCTCCACCAGCACGGCAGGATCGGCGGTGTGCTTGTCGCGAATGATGGGGTTGCCATTACTCTCAAACTCATGTGTCAGCACCCAGCCCCACTTCTGCTGCATACGCTCCAGTTCTTCCTTCGTCACCGAAATTACGCTTCCATGACGGGGGAAGAAGTCCTTGCGGAACGACTGCGGCTCCTTCGTCCAAGTCATCAAGTCGCTGGATGTCTGATACTCATAGCGACCACTACTGTAGAGGTCATACATCAGTACCCACTTGCCACTTCCGTCATGCAATGGGAACACACTACTGCCTTCTACATGCGTCTTCGTGCCGGCATATGCATCCAGATATTTGAAGTCCTCCTTCCACGGACCTGTGAGCTTCTTGGAAAAAGCCTGCTGGATGCCGTTGATGTACTCCTTGCCGTTCTCATCTTTCGTGTTGCCTTTATAGAAGAGGTGGTAGGTGCCGTCCTTATAGATGATGTCGTTGTCGATGCTGCCGTACTTGGCCGAGAACAGCATCTTCGGCTCGCTCTCGAAGCCAGTGAAGTCACGGTTGGCATAGGCATAGTAGGTGATGAGCGTCTTGCGGTCGGCACGCTGCAGGGTGAAATAGATCATGTACTTCTTAGCCTTGTGGTCGTAGATGGTCTGCGGTGCCCACACCCAGTAGGCATCGCCGAAGTTCTTGGCATAGTCCTTGGCCAGCACCACCTTGCTGTGCGTCCAGTTCACCAAGTCCTTCGACTTCAGCAGCACAATGCCGGGATTCTCCGTCCATCCGTTCTTCATCACGTTCATGTCCGTTGCCACGATATAGTAGCAGCCATCCTCACCGCGCAGGATGTGTGGGTCGCGAATGCCACCGCTTTCGCTGATGCTGTCGCTGGCAATGATGGGTTTGTTGTTGTTCAGGGCATACCAGTTGCGGGCATCCTCGCTCACGGCGAAGCGCAACTGCTCCTGCTGGTTCTTGTCGCCGCTGCCCTCGAAATAGGCGAAGAGGTAGCCAGAAAAGGTTTGAGATTTAAGATTTGAGCTTTGAGGTTTGGCTTGACCATTGGCAAAGCTCAATCCAAAAAGCAACAATGTAAAGGTTAGAATCTTCTTCATATTATTAGTATTGTTAGTATTTCTCTTGTTTCACTCTTCACTTCCCACTGATTCCCTCTTGTGTCAGTGGAACGAATTGAATGGTGCCGTCTGCATTGAAATGCATATACTCGGCACACACGCTGCGACGACAGTCGCCACCAGGAGCACCGTCCATATTATAGGAGCCGTCGTGATAGATGTAGTACCACTGATTCTTAAACTGAATCACCGAGGGATGAATGGTAAAGCCGTGATTGGCCGAGGTGCTCACAAAGCCACGGTAGGTCCAAGGGCCTTCAATGCTTTCAGCCGTGGAATAGGCAATTTGTTCCGGCTGTACGCCAGGCGCATCCGATGCATAGACGTTATAATAGAGTTTGCCGCGCTTGAAGAGCCAAGGTCCCTCGCTGTAGTTTCGCAGGGGCACTTTACGGATTTCGCCGTCCAACTCAGTCATATTTTTCTTCAACTTCACCATATAGCAGTCGCCGTTACCCCATGCCAACCACGGCGTACCGTCGTCATCAATCAGCACCGTGGGGTCTATGTCTGCATTACGACGATGCGAGTCGCGAGTCATGCCGTCGGTAATCAAAGGCGTTCCGTCCTTACGGGCAGGAACGAACGGGCCCGTGGGCGAATCGCTCACCGCCACGTCAATGGCATGTTCACGCTTGTCCTTACAATCTACCGTTACGTAGAAATAATACTTTCCGTCCTTCTCCACCATCTGTGCCGCCCACGCACTGTTAGGGGCAGCATAAGCAAAAGCTTCCGGCTTCAGCACAGGGCCATGAGCCGTCCAGTGACGCATATCGGTAGAAGAATAGCAGAGCCAGTGCGGCATGTTGAACCAGCCGCCGGGTGCTGCACAGTCCTCACCCACATATGCATAGACGGTGTTGCCAACGACGGTGAAAGCAGGATCGGCAGTAAAGCGGTCGGTAAACAACGGGTTCTGACCTACAGCACGAGGCAACGGCTCGCCACTGATTTCGAGATTGCGGATAGCACCGTTACGTACCTGCAAAGCATTGGGGAAGCCACCCGGGAAGCCATGACCAATCACCCAAAGCGATGCATTATGGCGCAGGGCCTTGCCTTGATAATTCAGGCGCTCACTCTTGCCATTGACCGTCAGTTCCAGCACCGACTTGTCCTTTTTAACATCATACCTGGCTTTAGCCGTCACCTGATACCAGCGGTCTGTATCCACTTTGGGGCCAGCCCATAGACGGTGCGGATTCTCGTTATTGTCAAGCACCTCTACAAAGAAACGACCTTCCGTATTGTCATAACCCAGCGAGATGTCGCCATTGAGCGAGTTCTTGCCAATGAGATGACTGGCTTTTCCCTCCTTGCAAACGAACACCTGCTCCGTGCCCAGTGTGCCACACTTGAGTTCCGCCTTCACTGTCCACTCCTTCTGCATGTCGGCATACGGCAACGGGTGATTGAAGTCCAGTTTGTACTCGCTGACATTCAGCGCCAGTACCGTATCGGCACTTAGACCTTTCCAGTCGGCAAGAGTGTATACTATGGCTTGCGCCAAAGCAGTGGAAAGTGGAGAGTGGAGGGTAGAGAGAAATGCTGCGCAGAGCGGTGCGAGGATGAAGCGTTTCATAAACAATTCATGAAATTCGTTTAATTCGTTGTAAAAAAAGACTATCTTGCCATGTAGGTGTGCATTGAATGTGCTGGCAGCGTCATGTTCAGGTATTTCTTTCCCAACTTGACGGTAGCTGTACGTTGCTCGTTGGTCTGGTTGCCAATGACGACCACGTACTTCTTGTCTGGACGCTGGAACACAATGACAGGCATGCCATTGGTTTGTTCGCGTGGTACATAACCCTGCATCTTACTGCCTGAAGGCACAAGATTCGAGAAGTGCTTTACAGCATAGAACTCCGGTGTGTAGCGATGTGAAAGGTTTGCTGACTTTACCTGCACCAAGGCGTTCTGTTTCCATCCCCAGGCACTGCGGCCTTGGTCACAGAGTATGAAGTTCCAAATGTAATATTCGTCACAGCCACGACCGATGTAATCGGCCAGCAGATAGAACGTGTGCTCACCTGCCCGCCAGTCCATGCTGCCGTTGCCGCACTCGCTCTCTGTAGAGATGAAGCGCAGATTGGGATAACGCTGACGCAGGGAGTCGATAATCTGACGACCCTCCCACTGCAAACCAACTGCTTTCACTTGGTCTTTCAACCCGTCGATAAACTGCGACACATAATCCAGTCGATTGGTATTGAGGGTGCCGATGTTGACATCTATCTCGGGGTGCTTCTTCTGCATGGTAGGAATGAGGTAGTCGCGGTTGAAACGCAGTGTTCCCTCTGCCGTCCAGGCACACCCCGGATAGGCTGTATAGCTGTAGGCCTCGTTTTGATACATCACCATATCAACGGAGATGTTCTCTGCTGCGTAGAGATCAATAAACTTACAGAACATGTTGGCGTAGGCCTGCAGATAACGCGAATCCTGAATGAAGTAGGTCTGTGAGGCCAACTTCTTGGGAAACAACCGATTACGCTGTCCGTCAATAAACTGCATCTCCGTGGGGTCGGGAATGCCACCGTCATCAAAGAGCAGATAGTCCTTTTCCTTTGGTTGGGTATTTGCCGGTGAACTGCACACGGGGTAGTCCTGATTGATCTTCATCCATGCGGGGGGCGACCACGGAGACACCCAAAAGGTCATTTGCGGTTGATACTTCTGCGCCTTCTTGATGAGTCGGATCACATTCTTTTTGTCGTGCTCGATGTTGAAGTACTTCAGTTGGAAGTCACCAGCCACCGTGTCGCACGAATACCACGCCCTCGAATAGTCGTTGGCGTTCATGGTCAGCCGACCGCGAGTGAATTTCAGGTCGCCATTAGGGTCGAAGATACGGCGCATCACCTCCTCCTGCTCTTCGGGTTTGAGCAGTTCCAGCGCGTCGAGGTCCAGTTCGTTGAAGCACGTTCCCCATGCTTTGAACACATGCCCCTGTTCACTGCCTGTGATGATTAATACCGGCTCTGCTACAGCCTTACCGCTGAGCGATGCTTTGCTCTGTTGCCACTCGTTTCCCTCTGTTGTTGTGAAATGTGTATAGGTCTGGGCCGCCATACCTATGCTGACGGCCAGACCAAATGCTATTATTGTTTTCTTCATCATTATAGTAACGGAATAACACCTTATTTTATTGCGACCTTTTTACCCTTTGTGACATAGATTCCACTCTGATTAGGATTCGCGACACGACGTCCCTGCAGGTCGTAAATTGCATCATTTGCCATTTCTTCATTATTATTTAGACGTATAACGTCGTCTATGCCACTTGGAGCCGTTCCGCTGATGTACACATTCATGGTATTCTTAAGACCATTGGCAGGTGTAATGGGCTGGAGAACGAGATGCGAGATATCCTTGATGGCTGTCTTTGTAGCGATAGTGAGGTTACAAAGCTCTTCATCCTGACTAAGCGTAAAGTCATCGGCAGAAATCTCTGTGCCATCCATAAGCACTGCACTAACAACCGTCGCTCCCGTGCAGTTGTTGTAGTGGAGGGTGATGGGAGCGATGCTCTCTACCTTGAAGCGGGCAGCGGTAGCATCGGGCAGATAGTAGCCCAGATGGGGCGGCTGGTTGTAGCCAACGTTCTGCCATGCGATGCCCAGACGGTAGACATGGTCGTAGAGCAGGCACGGCACACGGGCAGCCGTCTCATGCGAGGTGGAGAAGATATTGAGCGTCTGCTTATCCTCGTTGTTGAAGAAGATCATCTCCTCGCGCCAGTCACCGAAGATGTCGGCAGAAAGGCAAGGTGTGGTCTTCGTACCATTACATGTCACGGAATAGGCAATCTGGTAGAGTTGTTTGCCATCGACAGCCATGCGTCCCTCGCCAGCCTTCTCTAAATAGGGTTGACTGTGACCGCCGCCCACGCCGTTGAGCAGTTCGTCGTAGATGTCACCATCCCAATAGACGCGGAAGTTCTCCGACCAGGCATCACCCACAATGGCACCTGTAGGCGCATTGTACATATTACCATCGCCGAAGTACCAGAACTCGTAGCCACGCTTCTCGTTCACGTCGGCAGCAATGCCACGTGCCGTATCACCACCGCCCGTCATGTGGATGAGCAGTTCGCCGGTAGCAGCATCGCAGATGTGCATACCATAGGGCGGATCCTCATGAATCTGGAATACCTCAAGGCCGGGGCGGTCGGGCATCAGGTCGCCCACGTGAATGGCATCGCCATGGTTCAGCCCCGTCGACCAAAGCAGTGTGCCGTCATGGTCGATGGCCGCCGAGCCGTAGATAATTTCGTCCATACCGTCACCATCAACGTCAGCCACAGAGAGGTTATGGTTGCCCTGACTATAAGCCGTGCAATGGTTGGTGCCGACGTAGGTTGCCTTTGTATATTGGCGCACGTCCTTCTCATTCTGACCGTTGGTCTTCATCACCGTCTTGTTCGACAGACTGGCGTGACGCCAGCGGGTAGAGAGTTTCTTACCATCGAAATCGACTGCCCACAGATAGCTACGGGTGTAGTAGCCACGACACATTACGGCCGAGGCATGGGTGGGATTCTGGGCATCGAGATGAGCTACCGTTGCCAGATAGCGCTCCGAACGGTTACCATAGTCATCGCCCCAGATGTCGTAGCGGCCCTCGGGAGCGCCACCCACGAAGCAGCCACGGTTGGGGTTGTAATAGACAGTGTGGATGGCCTTGCCCGTCTCGCCATTGAAGATGGTGAGGAACTCTGGGCCATACATCACCTGACCGCCTCCGTTCAGGTACTCCTTCTCGTTGTCCACCTTGCGGATGACCTCCTCGTCGGCAGCATCGCTGACATACTTGCCTATACCGTCGATGGTGCCAGGCCCTGTCTTCACCACGAACTCAGCCTTGCCGTCACCGTCGAAGTCGTAGAACAGGAAGGGCACGTAGTGGGGACCCGAACGGATGTTGTGTCCCATGTCTATGCGCCATAGTTTCTGTGCGGTCATCTTGCCGTCGGCCTCGATGATCTTGTAGCAGTCGAAGAATGTAGGACCAGTGAAGCCACCCTGCGAGTTGTCAGCAGGATAGGAGGGTTCCCACTTCACCAGCAGCTCCAGAGTGCCGTCGCCATCGGCATCGGCCACCGAGCAGTCGTTGGGTGAGTAGTTGTTGGTCTTGTCGTGGAAGGTCACATCGGCAGGGCGGTCGAGCTTCAGCGTAGCGAATACGTCCTGCCAAGGAGTGATGGCCTCCGTCGTGCTGACCACCTCACCGTTTCTTTTTGTCACAATCTGGTACTTGGCCGTCTTCGAACCTTGCTTGTCGAGCCAGTTTGTCGAGTTGTTGATGTTTTCAGCTACTACCGTTCCATTCTTGATGACGTCGAATGTCGTGTAGTCATCGTCGGTATCCAACATGCGCCACGATACCAGATAGTTAGTACCCGTTGAGGTCTGCGGTACAGCCATTACATGACGATTCAACTTTGTCTGTGCACTGGTCAACATCGCCACCATTGCAAACACGAATATATATAATGTGCGTCTCATACTCAATTATGAATTATGAATTGTGAATTATGAATTATGCATTATTCTTTTCCCAAGTATTCCAGTTTCCAGTTGTCAATCATCAGCCAGTCGCGACGGATGGCTTCGTTCTTCTTGAGTCCGACGCGCAACTTGCCATTAGTCACCTCCACCTCAATGCTGTTCTGTTGGTAGTAGCCGGCAGCGAAGTAGGCGGCAGCCGATGACATGGTGTTGGGCACGTACCAGTCGCCCAGTTTGATCTCGCCACTTACGCCGAGTGCCGTGGTGGGGGCATCAGTGAAGATACTCTGTATCTTTGTCGTGGTGGTCTTGCCGTCGGTGGTCACATAGAGCTGTGCATGCATCACACTCTCCTCATTACCGCCTATCTTGGCTTCGTATGCTGGTCCTTCGAGACCGGCACGATAGAAGCCCTGCACACTCAGGCGGTAAGTGCCGTTGGGCAGACCCACGAGGTCTTGATAAGCGTTGATTGTTTCCTTATTGAAGAACTCGGCATTCTGCAGATTGTTCGTGGCATCGATGCTGGGAGCCGTACCTTGCCAGCCCTCATTGTCGTTGTTCTCGTAGCGGGGATTGATGATGAACTTATCGGTCAGGTCGAGCGGATTATCTCTTGAAGCACCTTTCAGTTCGTCCTCAATCATCTTGTTGGTGATGCTCACGATGGCAGCGGTCAGCTGTTTCTGCGTACTGGAAGTGTTCTCATAGACAACCTGTTCAGCGGTGATGTCAATGCCTGCGGCCTTGGCCTCGCCAATCAGGTCTTTCAGCTGGAGAGCGGTCTTATAAGTTGCCACCTCTGCTTGATAAGTATTGTAGTCGACAGTGCTCACCACGGCCCAGTCGGTGAGGTAGAGGCCTTCGCCTGGCTCCTCGTCGGTAAACAGCAGGGCTGCCAGACGCGTCTGTAGGTCGTACTCGAAGAAGTCGAGTCCCATCATGGCACCAGGATAGTTGTCCTGGTTGTAGCTGCTGTTGGGAGCCGACATCATCAGCTTGAAGGTCTTATTGTTGCTTGGCACCACCTGCCAGTAGCATTCTGTGGGCGACTCTGCATCGACATACATCGCGCCGTTGATAGTGACAAACATAGTACGCCAAGCCTTCTTCGCTTCCGAATAGTTGGTGATCTTCACGGCACTGCCGTTCTGAATAAACTTTACTTTCAGCCCCGTCTCACCGATGCTGGCCTGTGTACCGTAGCTATTGCCCTCGGCATAGAAGCGGGCGGCACCTACGTTATAAAGATAGCACTCCTGTCCTGTGACAAAGTCACTGAGCGTCACTTGCGGCTTCTGCCAGATGCCGTCGTCCTCGGCCTCGAAGTCGAGCTTCACACCAGATACCTGAGCGATGCCGAACGTGCTGATAATCGTTGAAAGGGCGGTTTCAACAGGTGTAGCCTTCACATTGCCGCTACCGGTCAGCGTGGTCACGGTCCCGCTGCCACGATAGACGTATGCCTTACCGGCTTCGGGTTTCTTCACTTCCTGCATCTTCAGGGTGTTCCCATTCTGACTCTTCACCTCGTAGAACGTGCCGTTGGCACCGCCCGTAATGGCGAAGGGCAGACAAACAGCAGTGGCCACGCCTGCTTCGATGCTGCCGTAGAACGTGGCTTTGTTGGCGATGAAGTCGCTGGGAGCCGTGAAGTCATAGCCGTCGTAGAGCACGAGGCTGAGCACTGTGCCGCCTACGAGGTCGTTGTTCAGCTTGGCTCCCGTGACGGTGGTGATGGTACCGTTCGACGCAAACAAGCGGTTGGGATTGTCGGCAATCAGGTCGCAAGTCACGGCGTGTGCGGTGGCATCTACACCATCCTTGTATTCCACGGCATAGGTGTACGTGCCGTCACTCATATAATAAAGGTGTACGTCAGCAATCTCAACCTTTCCGTTGCCGGCGGTGACAAACTCTATTTTCAGGTGAGCGTCCTTGTCGAGGGTGACGGTGGCCGTAGCCCAGTCCCATCCCTGCGCGTTCTCGGCAGTACTGAAGCCGCCCAGCATGCTATACGGCATCTTCACACCGTTCATGTTTAGTTGAGAATTGAGAGTTGAGAATTGAGAGTTGATGACGGCATCGCCCGACATCTCGTTCAAACGGGCCGAGACGGTCGTACCGTTATCACCACGCACGGCGGCCACCACCTTATAGGTTCCCTTCGGCATGTTCTTCACCGTCTGGAGCATGATGCTGCCGTTCTCAGTAGCTTCAAGGCTATAGCCGTTGCCGCGATAAAGCTGACTGAGCACACGCTCACCGCCCCACCAACCGTCGGCACTACGCTCGAAGGTGGGGTTCTGAAGCAGTGAGGTGGCATCGCCCTTGGCATCAATCATCACCTGCTTGTTGGCTGCTGCGGCAGCGGCATCGACCGTTCCCTCGCCCGAAGAGATATAGGCCACATAGTCATTCTCGCTGATGAGCGCCCAACGGGCATAGGCGGGCTTGGTGCTTGTGGCATTGGTGCCATCGAGATACATGGTCTTGCCCTTCACCTCAGCGTTGGTCTCGGTGAAGTCCTTCGTATAGATATAGTACAGCTTCTCTGCTTCCTCGCCGGCAGGCGTCTCGATGGTCCACTTCGTGTTTGTCTCGTCGCCGTCGCTCCACAGGTACTGGCCTTTGTAAACACCAATCTTCAGGTATTTACCTGCCGAGCCGGAAATAAGGAACGCCGAACCAATGGGCGTGAACGTCACTTTGGTGGTGGGCTCATTGCTCAGCGAACGGTGGTCCGTGTCCAAGAACGTCTGGTTCAGCATGTCGTAGAGATAGTACTTACCCTCGGCCGTAGGAACAGTGCTGCGATACTTCGCAGGAATGGCATTCGCCCGTGCTATATTAATATAGGTGTCAGGACTGATGAGAGCCCACTGGCAGTCATCGGTAGGCGTAATGTCGGCGTTGGTACCGTTGACATAGAAGATACCAGTGATACCGTTCCACGTGTCTTCAGTAGTACGTCTTAGTTGGTAGATGTGACTACTCCCCTCGCCATTCGGAGAGGGGACGGGGGTGAGGCTCCACACAGCTTCCGTATCGTTGGCGCCGCCATCCGTCCACAGGTACTGGTTGTTCCAGTAGCCGGTCTTCAAGTATTTGCCATCGCTGAACATGATGGTGTAGCCCGTGCCCTTCTTGGTCAGCTTCACCTCGGCAGGCGCACTGGTCAGGTCAGGGAAGTTGTTGCTTAGGCGCACCAGGAACTTAGCCTGTGCCACGTTGTAGAGATAGTAGGTCCCTGCCCCTGGCTCCGAATAGTAGCTCGAGGGCAGCACGTCGGCCCGTGCCGTCATGACGGCAAGAGCCGTCAGCAGCAGGAGTGTCAGTCTTCTCATCGTTGTTTTCATAAGCTTTGGTTTTTAATTACTATGATATTGATTTTTGGTGCAAAATTACTGTTCTTTCCGCAAATAACTTTTCAAAATCCTGCCATTCGCTGTCATTTTCCTGTCAAAAACAAACGAACTGACATATTAGCCGCTCTTTTCCATGACATCGGCCGTTTCCGAATATTTATGCAGATGGGCTATGTAAAATCAAGACAAACGAAAATCGCAAAATAGAATTGAGAAGAGGGGAAAGTGCCTCTCTTGGGGGTGAGAATACCGCTCGTTGGGAGTCGTAATGCCTATCATTGCCAATGGTAATGCCAACCAATGGCAATGGTAATGCCAAACATTTCGGCAATTGATGCTTGATTATCTCGCAATCTGATATAGATTGTACCATGATTCAGCATCGATTGCACCGTGATTCAGCATCAATTACGACCATATTCGACTTACTTTCTTTGCCCGAAAAACACAAACCACTGATTAACAGACGTTTGTGAACTTTGCTGAGAATCGCTTATTTCGACCCGACTTTTGGTTTGGTGAATTTCAATCGATTCTCGCGAGCGTTCAGCTAATAATTATGCAGAAACGGCTTGCATAAATATTAAAAACCGTGGGTGCGCCAGAGACGCACCCACGAGGTTGCAAGGGCAATGACCGTCAGGGCGGTCATGCGCTGTGATAAACCTGTATTTTATTCTTCGTCGTCCCAGAAGCTGCCGCGACGGGAGTTACCTTCGCTAACGACTCCGTCGGTATTGCCACCCATTCCGAGTCCCTCAACGTTCGTACCCGTGATGCTTGTGCAAACCATCTGATGCATCTTGACTGTGATGCACTCGGTCTCAGGTCTTGAATATGTCTTTTTCATTGTTCTGTCCTCCTTATTCTAATATTTGATGATGAATTTCTTGCCGTTCTTGATGAACAATCCCTTCTTAAGCTGGCTCACGCGCTGCCCCTGAAGGTTGTAGTAACTTTGAGCATCGAGCATCGAGCGTTGGGCATCGTTGATGCCTGTGATCTCGTCGTCGAAAGCCAAGCTAATGCGGGCAGGTGCTTCGCCGGCAATTGTGAAGTAAGCGCGGAAAGGCTTCAGGCTTACGGTGCTGTTCACCTTATAGAGCTTATTGTCGGTGCCTAATACGTAGCTGCCTTCGGGCACGGCATCAATCTTCGTATAGGTTCCCGTCATGGTCAGTGCACCTTCGCTGACACTGGTCGGGTCGAGGCCCTTCTTCAGTGTCACACCAGTAGCAGAGAAATTAGGAACATCAGATGTTGGCATCACGAGGTAAGGCTTGCCAGCTACGATGGAAGAAGCGTCGCCGAAGGTCAGCGTACCACCAGAGAAGGAAGTTGGCTCTTTCACTGTCCAATCACTTGGAATCTCCATGTCGAAAGGCACGACCAGCGTGTTCCAGACATTAGCGGTCATAGCGCGACTAACGGTGGGGTTCACGTTGTAGATGTCCTTCAGTGTGCTGAAGCCTACTGTGTTTGCATCGCTAAGGTTGAAACTGTTCTGCCAAGCCGTGTAGTTGGCTTCAGAGATAAGTGCCCATGCGTATCGGGTGTTATTTGTCTCAGCTGTTCCCCAGAGTTGTGCACCTTTTGTGGCAGCCTCGGTGGAAAATGCATAAAGATAACTGGACTGCCCGACATTTTTCAAGAAGAAAAGCCCCGTGGCACCATGGAAAGTCTCAAATGCCCAAGGGTCGGATGTATTGCCGTCGGCCCATGTGTTTCCAAGACTATGCTCACCGTACTTCATATACTTTCCATCCTTAAGCTGAATGTCGAAGTTGTCACCATTAGCCGTTATGGTAAGAGCTTCAGGAGTGTTGCCCAGGGCCACATAGTTGTTTCCGTCGTAGACGAAGCAGTTGGCGTAGGGACTATAAAGATAATAGGTTCCTGCGACAGGGGTTGTTGTGTAGTACGAAGCAGGAATGGTGGCTGTTGTCGAAGCCAAATAGTTGTAGTAGTTGGCTTCAGTAATCAAGGCGTATGTCCCTGCCTCTGCCTCAGTGCCGAGGTTTGTCACGTCTTTCATGTAGTGAGTTCCAACATCAAGTATACTGCCATTCTGAGAGAAAGCTTCGGAAAGGGTGATAGACATGGTATAGGTCTTTGTACCGTTGCTGTTGAAAGTCCAGGCGAGGATATCTGCATTGCCAGATGCAGCATCCGACCACAGCCATTGGCCTTTATATTGTCCAATCTTAATGAAGCAGTTGTCATTGCCAGAAAGAATATAGTCACCCCCGCCTTTGCAGACAGTCTCTCCTTTAGCAGTCAGTGTCACGGCCACAGGAGCGTCAAGCAGACTGTAGTTGTTTTCGCTCACACCAGCAGTTCTCAGGAACTTGCCTTCTGTCACATTGTAGATGTAGTACTTCCCTGCGGCGGGCTCCGAATAGTAGTTCGAAGGAATCACGTCGGCCTTCGTCCCCATCACCGAGACCAAGGCCATCATTACGAGTGTAATTGTTTTTTTGTTCATACGTTTATAGTTTGAGTTAATGGTTGCAAAGTTACGGCATTATTCTTCCAATGGCTTTCAAATAATTTCCATTCGCTGTCATTTTTCTGCCAAAATGCTGCTACCTAATAAAAAAAATGCCTATTCAGCTACTCAGTTGACAGATTTTTTTCGTAACTTTGGCTACGCCGAACTTACTTGGCACTCAGAAAAGCTCAAATATATTTGGCTTTTCCTTCGTTTTTTCGTAACT
>CAJONO010000047.1 GCA_905235905.1 uncultured Prevotella sp. | reverse complement strand
CCTCGACGGCGTGAGGCTCAACGGCACCAGTCCGCTTCGCAAAGGCATCTATATCGTAGGAGGACGCAAAGTCGTCGTGAAGTGACACACTATTGAGGCCGCAAACAGCCCCTGTTAAGGCCGCAAACAGCCCCTGTTAAGGGTCCAAACAGCCCCTGATTGCCTGTCAATCAGGGGCTGTTTGCCATCCAATCTGCCCCAGTTTCCAAGCATTCCGACTGTTATTCACGCTTCTTTTTGGTGTTGGATAGGTGTAGGATAAATAGCAGATAATTTTTTGTAACACGCTGATAATAACAGCTTGGTGTAGGATAAGCGGATAGATGTGTTTTTATGTACTAAAACGACAGCACATTTTACAAATTTGCAAAAAAAGGGACACAATGAATTCAAAAAAAAAAAAAATCACGTTAATTTTCTTTTGAATTTGCAAAATAATGACTATTTTTGTAAACTGAAATTATTCCGTTTTTTATTAATATTCATCTTTAACATACATATTTATGAGAAAAATGAAAAAAACAGCAGTAATTTTAGCTCTTCTTCTGACGGCAGTAACAGGAGCATGGGCACAAGCCAATAATGACGATCGAAAAGTGAAGCGCATCACCTTCGACCAGGAGCAAGTAAATGTTGAGTATTCCGACGGCACTACCGAGGAAGGCGTAAACAAGTTGAGCGTCGTCAACGACAGGCAGGTCACAGGCATCAAGACCGCTAAACCTACGACCCAGGAAACGCAGACCCGTTGGTACACTACCGACGGACTCTCCCTGCAGGGCGAACCCCGGAAGAAAGGCGTCTATATTGTGAAAGAGAAGAACAGCGTGAAGAAAACCATTAAAAAGTAAACGGCCATGAAAAAAATCACATGTACTCTCGTCATGCTCTTGGTCTGCATCGTTTCGCAGGCCAAGGTTATCAAAGTCATCATGGCCGACGGCACAGCAAAAGTGTTTACCAGCAGCCAGCTCTCGGCCATCGACTTCAACGATGACGGCACCCTCACCGTTACCACATACGACGGGCAACAATTGCCTACCATTGGTGCCGACTTCGAAGTATTGGAAATCGGCGACGAGGCCATCGTCACCGACATCTTCCCAGACACGCTGAGCTTTAACATCGATGCCGACGGAGTGCCCATCGACCTTGAGGCCACGCGTCCCATCACTAAAATCAACTACGTCTATCCCAGCACCGACCCCTGGGGTGAAGCTGTCACGCTGAGCGGCACCATCCTCGTTCCCGAAGAAATATGGAACGGCACCGCCCGTAGCCAGGGCACCCTGATGATGAACCACTACACCAAGTTCCATCGTAAAGAGGCTCCCACGCTGGAAAACGGCGAACTGGAGAACATGCTTCTGGCCAACCCGCTGAAACCTAACTACATCATCGTGGAAAGCGATTTCTACGGATTTGGCGTCACTGAGCGTTTCCCGCAGGCTTTCATGCAGGGACTCATCAATGCACGCTCTTCGCTCGACGGACTGCTGGCTGCCCGACAGCTGCTCGACGAGATGGGCTTCGACTACGGTCCGCTCTGCTTCAACATAGGCTATTCCAGCGGTGGCTTCGACGCGCTGGCCGCCCAGAAGCTGCGCGACATGGAGTACGCCGACCGCATCTCGTTCGACAAGACCTTCTCTGGTGGCGGACCTTCCGACGTTTGTGAAGCCTACCGCCAGTATGTGCTCATAGACTCCACAGCCTATAATGCCGTCCCGCTGCTGCTGATGGTGACCACCAACGAGATTCAACGGCTCAACATCGACTATGCCGACGTGTTCCAGCCCTATATCTGCGACCGCATCGACGAGTTCATCCTGTCAAAGAACTACTCGTCTTGGCCCGTCTGCGACAGCATTGGCCGTGAAAAGAAGATTCACGAGATTCTTACGCCGGCCTACTGCGACCTCGATTCGCCAGAGAGCATGGTCATGCAGGATTTCTTTACCGCCTTCAGCCTGACAACCGACGACGGCTGGACACCCGATCCATCGCAGCGCCTCTTTCTGTTCCACTCACGTGGCGATGACTATGTGCCCATCAAGAGTGCGCGGCCAATGATTGCTTTCCTCAAGAGCAAAGGCCTGGAACCCAGCATCATTCCCGGCAAGACCAATCTCCAGACCAACTTCGTTTTGACCTCCATGGGGCATCTCAAAGCCACACTCGTCTACTTCGTGCAGACGCTGGCCGCCATTAAGGCATGGCCGCTGATGTACACCGACAACCAGCTGATGCCAGAATATCAGGCTATTGTCAGCCAAGACATGGATTTGGTAGCTACCATGCGCATGCTCGACGCTATGGGCATCGACTGCAAGGCCATCATCAGCCAGGTACTTGCCTATCTTGCCTCCCTGGACGAAAGCGGTGAAATGCCTTCCATCGATCTGGCTACAGCTACTGGCCTCATCCTCAGCAAGCTCAACCTTACAGAAGAGGACTTGGCAGAAATGTCGGAGGACTCAGGAATGGACATCAAGAAGTTCCTTATGGACCTGATTGCCTACCTGAGTGAACCTGCCATCGACGACGACGGCGACGACGACGAAGAAGAAGAAAAAGAAAAAGAAGAGGAAGAGAAAGAAGAAGAAGAAGAGGAAACGGAGGTTTTGCCCTCATGCCGATTTGAGGTCATTGCCAGTTCGCCCAGCACTCCTCTTGAGTCTTACGAGCAGCAGTTGCGCCAATGGCTTGAAACAAACGGACTAAGCTTATCTGAATGATGAAAAAAAAACTATGGGCAAGTATCTTCATGCTGTGGGCAGTATTCCTGCTCATGCCGGCATGTTCTGGAACCGACGATGAACCTATCGTGGAACCCGAAGAACAGGTAAAGCCCAACGACGAAAAGGACGACAAGGACGACAAGCCCGACGAGGGCAAGGACGACACCCCCGATGACGAAAAGGACAACGAGGACGACAACAACAATCCTGAAGTAGTAGACAGTGTGGACCAAGCCAAAAAGGCGTATATCACCGACTCGGTGACCTACACACAATATCCGCTGCTGAAGAACCTGAACTTCGTTTATCCTTCGAAAGGACCTTCGGGCGAGGACGTCATGCTCTCAGGAACGATCACCATGAGTCGCAACCTGTCGACAGAGAAGCGGGCACAGGGGTTCATACTCTACAACCACTACACCATCACCAAGGCCGACGAGTGTCCTTCGCGAGGCAAGCTCGACATGCAGAACATTCTCTACCTGACAGCACCCAACAGGAACTTCATTACTGTGTCGGCCGACTACTACGGTTTCGGGCAGACCGAAGACCAGATGCAGGCCTACTGCATAGGCAGCGCCAACGCACGCGCCTCCATCGACGCATTGACGGCTGCAAAACAGTTGCTTGCCGAACGCGGATACACCTGGGACAATCATCTGCTGAACATTGGCTATTCGCAGGGCGGACAGACTGCTGTCGCCGTGCTGAAGGTCGCTGCCGAGGAACAGCCTGATCTGCACTTCGACCGCACACTGGCCGGAGGCGGACCCTATGACCTGGAGGAGACCTACAGACAGTATCTCGCCGACGGCAAGGCCAAGCTGCCATCGGCAGTGGTCAACATCCTCATGGCCTATAACGAGTACTTCCGGCTGGGCATCCCCAACAGCAGCATGTTCCAGGGAGCAACGCTCAGCCACATAGACGACTGGTGGCTCAGCAAGGAGTACTCCAGCACGCGCATCGACCGCCTGATGGGCACCAACGACATCACGCAGTTCATTGCCGCCCCACTGCTCGACCTTGACGCCGACGTATCGCGACGCATGATGGAGGCACTGAGCCGTGAGAGCCTCTGCAAGGGATGGAAGCCACGCAAGGACGAACACATCTTCCTGCTGCACCACAATGCCGACGACATCTCGCCGTCGTCGAACACAAAGCTCCTCTACGACTATCTGAAGGCGCAAGGGGTGGACGACGTTGAGCTGCAGATGGCCGACTTCTTCAGTCTTGGCATCTCTGAGCATGTCAGCGGTGCCGTGGCTTTCCTGACGCTGGCAGGCAGATGGATCAGAGACAATTATGAGATCAGATAATTGAAAAATTGAAAAATTGAAAAATTAAAAAATTGAAAAATTGAAAAATTGTTTCACCAAAACCAAAATGACAATGAAAAAAGCTTTACTCTTCATCCTGGCCGTGCTGCCCATGATGGTTTCGGCACAGAAAGTGTGGAACTACGACGGTTATACCGTGACCAAGATCTCGAATCCCACTCATGGTGAGCGCGAGGTCGACGGCCTTATGGCCGGTGGCGACCGTCAGAACAGCTACACCTGGCGACTGGCCGGGCGTGGCGACGAGATCTACATTGCCACCTCGCGCAACATTGCCAGCGCGCTGGTGAACCTCTATGGTAATGCCATCACTGCCTCTTCTGGCATGTCGATGGACACTTTCTGGGCTATGATCGATGTCGTGGCCAATGGCGACATTATGCGCAACGACGTAACCGAGGGCGCCAACATCATTGCCTACAACCGCAAGACGGGCGAGTTCCGGGTGGTCTGGACAGCCGAACCTGGCGTGTACCAGCGTATGGCCTTGACCTTCGGCGACGATGTCTACTTCGGTTCCTACTCTGCCAACCAGTCCGTGGTGCAGTACATCATGAAACTCGACCAGGATGACAACCTCACCAAGGTCTATGAGTCGACAGGAACCACCGCCATGCGTGCCAACTGCGAGTATGACGGACACCTGTTCTTTGCCAGTGTCGACGACCGCATCGTTGTGCCCGAGGGCGAACAGCAGCCTCTGGTCAAGATGGCCGTCATCCGCAAGAGCAACGACGATGACACCGTGTGGGAGCGCGTGGCCGACTACAAGGACTTCGGCACCATTCCCTTCGACCCCATCCAGGCCAGCTGGGCCGGTGCACCCTTCTGGGAAATGGCATCGCACGCAGGCTACATCTACGCCACTGCCCCCAGCACGGCAGGCTTCGTCATCTACAAGGGACGTCCTGCACAGGACGGTGAGCAGGCCAACGAGTACGGCTGGCACTGGGAAGAGGTGGCCGGTCTGAGCAACGGCATCAACAACCCCGGTCTGAGCGATGTTCCCGGCGGCGAGCCTGGCACCATGCGCTCGCTCATCGGCTCGGTCTATGAGTTCCAGGGCGAGCTCTATGCCTACAACTTCGACCACGCTTTCGGCGGCGAGGCACAGGCCTTCGTAGGCATGATGCAGCAGCTCACCGGCCAGGATGTCAAGGCCAGCGAGTACCTGAGCTACATGTACAACTCGCTGCACAACCCGCAGAAGGTGTGGAAGCTGAACGACGCCACAGGCAAGTTTGAGGAGCTCAGCGCCTTCACCGAGCTGATGGAGGGCACCACAAACGAGTACATCTGGCGCATGGGCGACCACAACGGCAAGCTCTATGTGGCCACGATGGATGCCGGCATCTTCTACAACTACCTGACTCAGCTTACCAACGGCAGCTTCTTCAAGATGACATCCACCGAGAAGAATCAGAAGATTGCCTACCTGACCAACATCATCAAGCTGCTGGCTGTAGCCAAGGGCAACGAGAAGATCGACGAGCTGCGCACGAAGCTGGAACAGCTGAGGGAACTGCTCTCGCAGTATGTAGCCAGCGAACAGATAGACGAAGAGAACATGGAAATCATCGTTGACATCCAGGGAATCGTACAGGAGATCAGCGCACTTGCCACAGACTTTATGCAGCAGGAAGGCGGTCAGCTTCAGGCCATCTTCGCCGCCCTGCTCGTCAAGGCTGCCGAAGCCGTTCAGTCAGCTGAGACTGCTACCCTGGAAAACCTGCAGGCCATTGCTGCCCTGCTTTCCACGTTAGACCGTGATGCCATCATGGAGCAGCTGAACCAGTTCAAGGAGCTGCTGAAGGAAAATCCTGAGGAGGCTCGCGCCATCTTCACTGAGCAGCTGAAGGCAGCCTTGGCACTGCTCTTCGCAAAGATACAGAGCGATGCAGCAGACATCCACGAGCGCATTGACCTTAAAGGTATCGAGATGTATGCCTACATCAACAACGCCGTCAGGACGAACGAGTGGGGCTTTGACCTGCTTCGCACCGATGATGGCGGCCAGAGCTTCGAGGTGATCACCCGCACGGGCTTCGACGACAAGTACAACTACGGCTGCCCCTCGTTCCTGAGCACCGAGGAGGGTCTCTATTTCGGCACCTGCAATCCCTTCTACGGCGGTCAGCTCTTCTTGCTGAGCGAAGAGAGCACCACCGGAATAGACGAGGCAAAGAGCCATGAGACTGCTCCCGTTGCCACTGGCTACTACACGCTGAGCGGTCAGGCAGTCAAGGGAACTCCCGTACGTCCCGGCCTCTACATCAAGGATGGACGCAAGGGCATTGTGAAGTGACATAACAAGCTTTTGACCCGCAAACAGCCCCTGTCAGGTCATCAAACAGCCCCTCTGAGCACATCTAACAGCCCCTGTTTGACTTTCAGACAGGGGCTGTTTGCTACCCAATCAGCTCCTGTTTCCAAGTTAGTTTTGGGTTATTGGGGGGCACAGGGGCACCTATTTTTATATTCGAACAGTGGGGAGCGTGCACTTATGTTGGGTCATCTTCGACATTCATGGTATCT
>CAJONO010000046.1 GCA_905235905.1 uncultured Prevotella sp. | reverse complement strand
TTTATTGTAATAGAATAGGCGTAGCTCTTCTGCAGTGTTGGGGTATAGCTTGTTCAGATGAATGGCAACGATATTCTCCAATAATTTTGTTTCACCTCCCGTCAAGAAGAGGTTCAATATGCCATTATCGGCAAAATAGCGCTTTACGATGGTCTGCTGTTCGGTCAGGGGTGAGACGAGGTTGGGTATGGAGAATATGAGATAGGCATCCTCCATATAGTCGAGGTAGTCTTTCAGTACTGTTGGACTGATATTGTCGCCCGTTGACTTGATGATGTGCTCCAAGCGTTTCAGCGTGGTGGGCTGCATCACACTATCGGCCAGTTTCCTTGCCAACAGTCTGAAGATGCGTGGATTACGGATCTTATTGCGCTCCACAATGTCACCCATCAGGATTTTCTGATAGAGCGAGGTGAGCCATTCCCGCTTGTCTGTCTTGTCGAACGATTCAGCAAACCCGCCACGATAGAAATATTCGTTGAAATGACGCAATACCGTCAGCCGTTTGTCTGGCTGGAACGTCCAGTTCTTGTCAAGCTGGATGCCATAATAGTTCAGAAACTCTTCGAAGGAGAAGGGATAGATATTGCGCTGGATATAACTGCCGCCAAGTGTTGAGGTGATTTCACGGCTGAGCATTTTGGCGTTGCTACCCGTTATCATGACATGGCGTTTTTCTTCAGCCAGTCTTCGGGCAAATTTCTCCCATCCTGCAATATTCTGTATCTCATCAAGATAAATCAGAGGATGTTTCTGGTCGTACATCTCCCAATAGGCATCAAGCAACAAGCCAAGTTCTTCAGACTTTATTGAGGCCAGGCGCTCGTCCTCAAAATTGATGTAAAGGAAGTCTTCATGGGTGGCTTTTCCTTCAGAGAGCTTGGCTTGCATATCCTGATAAAGCGTGTATGACTTTCCAGAACGACGAATACCGACGAGCACATAACATGAATGCTCATCGAAATGTCCAGCCCTTTGCAACAATTTCGTCTTTCCTATTTGCTGTTGCTTTTCGGCAATGACGGTCTTGATAATTTGCTTGTCCATAGTAATATTCTTATGTTTACTTTGCAAATATAACAAATTATTCTAAACTATACTTTGTAATTATGGATTAACACTCCATTTTTAAGTTTGTTTAACCGTTTGCCGATGTGGCTCCAAATATTGGAGCTATCATCTTTCTCGATAATTACGCAATCTGTAACAATGTAACAGATAATATAAATCGGCACAAGGGCAACTGTCAGTTTGAGATCATGGAAGCGAAGAACACCAAATTGAGTGTGGGCGACACGTTCCGCTGCCATCTGATGCTACAGCATGAACCGCTTTATTTAGACGAGGTGGTGCATCTGGGACAACCCGCTGTGGTCTATGTGGCAGGACAGCGTGATGGAGTGGTTGTAGAGGTATGCGAATAAGTTAGTCGAACGGTAATTCATTCATTCGTTTTATCCAAGGCTTGAGATAACGCTCTTGGATATACGCTTTCAGTTCTGGTTCCTTAGTATTTTGTATAAGTTCATCGACAATTCTTATGAATGGGATGGTGATATTCCGACGACAGCTAACCGTATCAAACATCTGCTCAATGCCGTATGCCTGTAATTGTTTGTCAATCCGTTTCTTTTTCGCATTGATGAGGCTTTGGTGACGTTGAACGGCTGCTTGTTCCGCCTGCCGTTGCCGGTTAATTTGTTCTATCTGGAATTGGAGTGAGTCGCTCTTTGCCTGTTCTTGTCTGCTTATTGCATTGTTCTCTTCTTTAATAATTTGCAAAGAGTCATTGACCATTTGTAACCCTTGCTGTGTATGCGAACGGTTTAACAGATAGACACCTGCCATCAAAATCATTAGGCCGATAACGAGAAGTGTTCGCAGTGGCCAATACCAGCAACGGCGTAAGTCTCTTTTGATAGTTGCTATATCTGTATAACGATGGGATGGTGGCGCACAGCACTTACGCACAATCATACGAGACAGCCATCCTAAACGGAGTTCGCGGAGGATGCACCCCAACGAATAAATGTCTGAAGGTCCATCTGGAGCCAAATATTCTTCTGTGCCGGCAGGTGCTTTCAATATGGAATAACTGTCAGTATCCTAAATTCCGAAGTCAATAAGTTTTATATACTGACCATCGTGAGTGAGCATGATGTTTGAAGGCTTCAAGTCACGATGCTGGGTCTGTCGACTATGTACATACATCACGGCTTCCAAAAGCATCTCAGCTACGTGGCGACGCTGTTTCCTCGTATGCTTTCCATTTGCGAGCCATTCTTTCAGTGTAATGCCATCTATCCATTCCATCACTATGCAAAGCCCTAAATTCCCAACCTCTTCAAGTGAAAAGGCAGATACCACCAAGGGGTGCTGCAGCTGGCTGGTGATCTCATACTCCTTTTGCAAAAGAACTTAGATAGTGCCTTGCCGATATTGTTCCTTGAGTCCTTTCAGCATCCACCATCGTCCATTGCGCTTTGCCCGTACCAGCAGACTATATCCTCTGCTTGGCACGATGGAAAAGTCCGTGAATCGTTCTGATTTTAGGATGCCATCAGGTCTGACGAATCCTGATGTAGGCTCTTCATCGTGAAATTGTGCCATTATTCTTCTTTAACGTACTCTTCCTCATATAATTACGTTCTCCAAATTACATAATGTCTTTTATCGGTTGCAAATATAGCTCTTTTTTTCCATAGAACAATGATTTTTACAAAAAATCGCATAAATATTTGCTTATTTCAATTATATGTGTGCTTTTATCCTCGACAACAAGTCATTTTATTTGAACTTTTCCGAGAGAAAGTAATTTCAGCAAAGCCAAAGTTTACGAAAAAGAGTGTATTTGTGTTTGTCTGTAAGATTTTTTTTGTACCTTTGTAGCCCCGATTGTTTGTTGATATGGATATGACGAGCGATTTCTTAAGCAAATTTCAGAAAACGGCCTTTGCGATACAAGGTAGTACACGAAAGACGGCAGGCAGGAAGCCTGTGCTTTTCAGACTCAGTGTGGTTGATGCGAGGGGCGAGGCTACGGTGGAGGTGGTCGACGAGAAAGGTGAGACAGCCAATCCTGATTATCGATTGTATCAAGGCGAGACGTTCAATGTGCTGCGCATGATTGATAGCATTCGTCAGGAGCAGGCCATGCGCATTAGCTGGGGCGTGGCCGACGAGCGCATCCGTCTGGCAGAATATCCTTACCTGCTATTTGCCCTGTTGCGGTGCAGCAATCTGGTAGATGAGAAGATGAGGCCCGTCGCGGTTGCAGATGAAGAGGCGGGCATTGTACTCGTCGTGGTTGAGAACGACGGATTGTGTACCCCGCTCCTTGCCGCCCGCATTCCGGGCGAGGCTCCGCAGCAGTTCCACCTCTTGAGCGATGTGTTTGCACTGGTAGGCCAGACCATTTACCCCATATCTTCCTTAGGTGAGAACTATCAGCGGTTGTCGTTCTTCTTGGAGTCGTTTCCCAGACCGTTGCTGGAGCAGTATCTCTCGGTGTTCTATTCATATATAGACAATGTGGAGCTCGTCTACAATGACTATAGGCTGTTGCGCTCGGAGCAGACCATTTCTACCGTGCCGACGGTGGTCATCGAGAAGGTCGATGCCGACATGGCGCTTTACCTGCGTCTCTCCCATACGCTGCAAGGCATGGAGGCAGGCTTTGGCGAGCGCTTCGACCTTACCTGCGTGGCCCAGTTGCAAGACATGGAGCGGGTAGTGTTGCTGAAGCGCATTGTTCAGAGCGACTTTTCGCAAGAGGAAGAGGATCTGAGAAAGATGATTGTGGGCTATGCGCCCAACCGGCAGGCAGCCAAGGAGGTGTGGAGTCAGGATGGCGAGTTCATCATTCCCTACGAAACGGCTGGCCCCTTTCTCCTGCAGGCACTGCCCCTGCTGGCTGGCCGCTACCAGTTGTTGGGTGCCGAGAAGCTGAGGGAGTATAGGGTGAAGGCGGTGAAGCCGAAGATGAAGTTGGGCCTGTCGAGTGGCATTGACTTCCTCGAAGGTACGGCCACGGTGAGCCTCGATGGCGAAGAGATGTCGCTGCGCAAGTTCCTGCAGCAGTATGGCAAGCAGAAATACATTTTGCTCAGTGATGGCAACCGCGCCCTGGTAGACGAGCACTACGTACACCGTCTGGAGCGCATCTTCAAGAAGGCCGAGAAGGGAGCGGCAACCGACAGGGTGCGCGTGTCGTTCTTTGACCTACCCGAAATAGAAAGTCTACTACAGGAGCGCTTGCAGGGCGAGGCCTTCGAGCATCACCGCAAGTTCTACGAGGGCTTTAACAAGCTGGCAGGCAAGCGCCTGCAAGCAAAGGAGGTGAAGGCCACCCTGCGAAACTACCAGAAGGAAGGCGTGAAGTGGATGAATTACCTTTACGAGAACAACATGGGGGGCTGCTTGGCCGACGACATGGGATTAGGCAAAACCCTGCAGACTATCACCATGCTCACCCGCGTCTATCCGAAAGAGAAGATGCCGTCACTGCTGGTCATGCCCCGGTCGCTCCTCTTCAATTGGCAAGACGAGCTGGCCAAATTTGCACCCCAGCTCACCTATTATATTTACTACGGCAGTCAGCGCAATTTGGAAGAAGCCATGAACAGCCAGCTCATACTTACCACGTATGCCTTGGTGCGCAACGATATCGACGAGCTGCGCAAGCGGCAGTTCCACTACGTCGTGCTCGACGAGAGCCAGAACATCAAGAACCTTGCCTCGCAGGCGACGCAGGCCGTGATGCTGCTCAATGGCCGCCACCGGTTGGCACTGAGCGGTACGCCTATCGAGAACAACCTCACCGAGCTCTATTCCCTCTTTCGCTTTCTCAACCCTGCCATGCTTGGCTCGGCCGACGAGTTCAATAGGCAGTATGCCTATCCCATTCAGCGCGACGGCGACAAGGAAGCCACGGAGAGTCTGCGTCGCAAGATTTTTCCCTTCATGCTGCGCCGTCTGAAGAAAGACGTGCTCAAGGAACTGCCCGACCGCACGGAGCAGACGCTCTATGTAGAAATGGACGACGACCACCGCCGTCTGTACGAGCAGCGCCGCCTGTACTACCAGCAGCTGGTGGGCAAGAGCATCGACGAGCAAGGGTTGGAACGCTCGCAGATGGTGATGTTCCAGGCGCTCTCTGAGCTGCGCCGCATATCCTCGGTGCCCGAAAGCCTTAGCGAGGGTACCGTCAGCTCGCCTAAGATACCGCTGCTTTGCGAATCTATAGAAGAGGCAGTGTCTGGTGGACATAAGGTCGTAGTGTTCTTCAACTTCATTGCCGGCATTGAGCTTCTGGGCGACCGGCTCACCGAACTGGGCATCGACTATGCCACCATGACCGGCTCTACCCACGACCGCCGAGCTGTGATAGAACGCTTCCAGCAAGACGCCGGTTGCCGCGCCCTGCTCATGACGCTGAAGACGGGGGGCGTGGGGCTGAACCTGACCGTGGCCGATACGGTCTACATCTTCGAGCCGTGGTGGAACAAGGCGGCTGAAGAGCAGGCCATCAACCGTCTGCACCGTATAGGTCAGAAGGCCAAGGTGATGAGCTATGCCCTCATTACTCGCGATACGATAGAAGAGAAAATTCGTCTTTTGCAACAACAGAAAAAGGACTTGGCCGACAGCCTCATTACCGGCGACCAGGCCATGACCAAACACTTGACAGAAGAAGACATAAAGTATATCTTAGGATGAAAAAACGACTATGGCAGAGGTAAAACAAACTATGATATTCGGCATTGATCCCAAGAAAATTGTAACCGATGCGTTGTTCCTTACAGAACCCACCCGTGACCATCTGTCAGGCGTGATGAAAATGCTTGAGGCGGCATTCAACAAAAACCAGCTGTGGGTTATGTGCCAGGCATTCCACCCGTTGCTCCGTTCCAAAGGTACCGTTATGCTCAAAATGCGAAGCGGGGGCAAGCGCCTTTGTACGGAGATGTCGGCCATATTCATGCAGAGTTGCACGAAGGCTGAGATGGGCCGTGCCATCGCCATGATACTCTGCGAACCCGACAACCTCCGTCTTTACACCGACCATCTTACCGAAGAGCAGCGAGAGCTGTGGCGGCGGGTATTGGTCAACGTCTATGTGAGTGTGGGTGAGGCCAAGAACATTCTCAAGACCAGCAACATCATTACCGAGGAACGCATCAGCTATTACCGTATAACAAAGATTGCCGTTCCCTGCCTGAGCCTCCTCTCGATAACGCAGAGCCTCTCTGCACTGACCAGCCGGTATGGCTATCGGGAGCGGAGTACCTTCGTAACTGTCCATCCCCGCCTGCATCCCTATTTCTTCCAGGCATTCTTTCCCCATGCCTACGAGAAGGAGATTGGACAGGCGCAACTGCCTGGTAGCAACGTCACCGTCTGCAACTTCGAGGCCGAGAGCGTAGCAAAATACCATCTGGTAAGAACTCTGGTAAAGGCTGGCGAGCTGGGCATGGGAGCGAAGGGCATTTCGCAAAGCGACGTGAAGCGCGTGGCAAAGAAAGTGGGGTTGGAAGAGTTTCCGTTAGAGGTTGGCAAAATGTCAGTGCTACGTTCCTGCTATTATATAGAGACGATAGCACTGGGACAGCACGTCTCTGGTAGGGAGCAGCCCGACTCGAAGAGCTGCGAGAAGGCCTTGCGACAGCTGTTTGTCGACCGTCTGAAGTATTTTCAGGAATACCTCATTTCCCTGCTTTTTCCCCATATCAAGGGTCTTCGCCAGCGCTTTGTAGAGTACAACACGTTAGGCTCTATGATTGGAGTGCTATTAACAACCTTGCGCGAAGAGCCTAATGTCTGGCTGTCCTTTACCGACGTGCTTCTGCGGTCGTTCGTCACCGTAGATTCCACGAGCCTTTATAGCGACTATGCGCCATTGGTGTTTAATCCGGCAAATCAGACAAACAATGTAGAACTAGTCAACGATTTCAGCAATAAAGTATTTGCTGCCGACTCGTTTGTCATAGAATTCGGGCTCACCGCTCTTCAGGCTATGGGCTTCCTGCTTTGCAGCTTGGGCATGGCTGAGCTGGTCCTTTCGCCTCTGCACCGCCCCGAATCGCCCTTTGCCCGTGCCGAGCATCTGCGGCTAACGGCCTTGGGCCGCTACGCCCTGGGTGTCGACAGTGAGTATGAGCCGCCGCGCATAGAACAGAAAGCCTATTTCGAATTAGATCCAGATCGCCTCATTATCCGATCGCTCATAGAACCCAACCCATACGCCCAGCTTCTCGGCGACACGTCGGTGTCCGTCTCGAAGAGCCGTTTCGAAACATCGCCCAGCAGCTTCTTAGCCAACTGTAATAGCCGCGATGACGTAGAGAACAAAATTGCCGTTTTCCGTCAGTTCATTAGCAGCGAGCTGCCGCCGCTGTGGAAGCAGTTCTTCCAATCGCTCTTGCAACATTGCAATCCGCTGAAGGCCGACGCAACGCCCTATATGCACTACCGTCTCGACCCCAATAACACGGAACTCATTCGTCTGATTACTACCGACGAGCACCTGCGTCAGCTCGTAGTCCGTGCCGAAGGCTATCTCATCTTGGTCAGACAGAGCGACATCCGTAAGTTCGAGGGGTTGTTGAAAAAACGCGGATATCTGCTTTGAACTCCGAGGGTTTCTTCCTCTCATCCCCTCGAGATGTTCGGCGTTTTGTCTTCGTCGTCGTAGCCTGCAACAGCAAAAAAAGATGTGCCTGTTTTTGGCACATCTTTTTTATACATCATAAAGTGAAGGGTATTATACCTTGATTTCAACTTCAACACCGCTGGGAAGCTCGAGCTTCATCAGGGCATCGACGGTCTTTGCTGTAGAGCTGTAGATGTCAATTAGGCGCTTGTAGTCTGACAGCTGGAACTGCTCACGAGCCTTCTTGTTGACGAAGGTCGAACGGTTCACGGTGTAGATGCGCTTGTGGGTGGGAAGGGGGATGGGACCGCTGATGATAGCACCTGTGGCCTTCACGGCCTTCACAATCTTCTCGGCTGACTTGTCGACCAATTTGTGGTCGTAGCTCTTCAGCTTGATACGAATTTTTTGACTCATTTCTTTAATGTTTTAATTATTAAACTTTTAAATTTTGAATAAGCTGCCGCTAAAGAGTCATTTGCTCAGCGACAGCATCTTCTCATTTCGGGCTGCAAAGGTACTTATAATTCACGAAATATACAACCTTTTCAGCTCAACCGAGCTGGTTATTTAAGTTTTTTTAATTCTGTAGGAGTCTGCCGCCTCGAATCGTTAAGAAATCTCAATTTCTTCTATATAAATAAGGTGGAAGAAAACTTTTTGATTACTTTTGCACCTCAAAACGAGAAGGGCTCTGGCCCAAACAAGCATTAATCATCAAGAATTAAGCATAAAAGAGACATGCAAAAGAATCTGGTTATTGTGGAGTCGCCTGCCAAGGCTAAGACCATTGAGAAGTTCTTGGGAAAGGACTACAAGGTGATGTCGAGCTATGGCCACATACGCGACCTGAAGAAGAAAGAACTGAGCATTGACGACCTGACGCTGGAACCTGAATACGAGATTCCCGACGAGAAGCAGAAACTGGTGAGCGAGCTGAAGTCGCAAGCCAAGAAAGCCGACAAGGTGTGGCTGGCAAGTGATGAAGACCGCGAAGGAGAAGCCATATCATGGCATCTGTGCGAAGTGCTCGGACTCGACGAGAAGAAGACAAGCCGCATCGTGTTCCATGAAATAACCAAGCCAGCTATTCTGGAAGCTATCGAGCATCCGCGTACACTCAACATGAATCTGGTGAACGCACAGCAGGCTCGCCGTGTGCTCGACCGTCTGGTAGGCTTCAAGCTCTCGCCCGTATTGTGGCGCAAGGTGAAGCCCGCTCTCTCGGCTGGCCGTGTGCAGAGTGTGGCCGTAAGGCTGATTGTTGAGCGTGAGCGCGAACTGCAAGCCTTCCGGCAGGAGTCCTACTACATTGTCAATGGCGTGTTTGGCGTCATGAACGCCGACGGTTCTGCCTCGGAAGTGAAGGCCACCCTCTCCCAGCGATTCAAGACGGAGAAAGAGGCCCGCGAGTTTCTGGAGCAGTGCAAGGATGCCACGTTCACCGTGGAGAGCATCCAGAAGAAGCCGCTGAAGCGCACCCCCGCTCCGCCATTCACCACGTCGACATTACAGCAGGAGGCAGCCCGCAAGCTGGGATTCACCGTCAGCCAAACCATGATGGTGGCTCAGCACCTCTACGAAAATGGTCGCATCACTTACATGCGTACCGACTCGGTCAACCTCTCTAACCTTTGCATCAATGCCGCCAAGGAGGAGATTACCAAGCTCTATGGTGCCGAATATTCCAAGGTGCGACAGTATCACACCTCTTCAAAAGGTGCGCAGGAGGCTCACGAGGCTATCCGTCCCACCTATATGAATGCCGCAAGTATTGAGGGAACCATACAGGAGCGCCGTCTCTACGACTTGATATGGAAACGCACTGTCGCTTCACAGATGGCCGATGCGGATATTGAGAAGACGACGGTGGATATCAGGATGAAGCCTGCCACAGGTGCGGTGTTTGTTGCCCAGGGCGAAGTGGTGAAATTCGACGGCTTTCTCAAGGTCTATCGCGAGTCTATCGACGAAGACGAGGAGAACCATGAGGAAACCATCCATGTGCTGCCACCTCTCACCGAGGGCAAAGAACTCGTCCGTCGCGAGATATTGGGCACGGAGCGTTTCACCCAAGGTCCGCAGCGATATACCGAGGCCTCGCTCGTACACAAGCTCGAGGAGCTGGGCATTGGCCGCCCGTCGACCTACGCCCCGACCATCTCAACCATCCAGCAGCGCGAGTATGTGGTGAAGGGTGGCAAGAAGGGCGAAGAGCGCTACTATAACGTGTTCAGCCTGCGCGGTAAGCAGATACAGGACAAGAAGCGTGTGGAAATTACCGGCTCGGACAAGGGAAAGCTGATACCTACCGACATCGGCATCGTGGTCAACGACTTCCTGCTTGACAATTTCCCTGCCATCATGGACTATAATTTCACTGCCAAGGTAGAACAGGACTTCGACCAGATAGCCGAAGGCAAGGAGTCATGGCAGAAGATGATGCACTCCTTCTATAATGAGTTCGAGCCTACCGTCGAGAAGACTATCAACGCCCGCTCGGAGCGAAAGGCCGGCGAACGCCTGCTGGGCCAAGACCCCCGCACGAAGAAGCCCGTCTTCGTGAAGATTGGTCGCTATGGCCCCGTGGTGCAGATAGGCTCGGCCGACGACAAGGACAAGCCGCAGTTTGCCCACCTGCCCAAGGAAATGGGCATGGAAACCCTGACGCTCGAACAGGCACTCGAACTCTTTAAGCTGCCCCGCATGCTTGGCGAATATGAGGGTGAGCCTGTCACTGTCGGCTCAGGAAGGTTCGGGCCCTACGTGCTCCATGCAGGCAAATACGCCTCGCTGCCCAAAGGCGCCGACCCACTCGCAGTGACGATTGCCGATGCCGTGAAGCTGATTGACGAGAAACGCAAGGAAAACATTCAGAAACACCTGAAGACCTTCGAGGAAGACCCGAAGCTCGAAATCATGAATGGGCGCTATGGACCTTATCTCGTCTACGACGGCAAGAACTACCGTATGCCCAAGTCAATGCAGGACCGTGCCCGACAGCTCACCTACGAGGAATGTATGAAAATCATTAACAAATGAAAAGAATCATTCTCATTGGCTACATGGGGGCCGGTAAAACGACCATAGGTCGTGCCTTGGCCAAGGATCTGGGACTACAGTTCTACGACCTCGACTGGTATATTGAAAGCCGGCGGCATAAGACCATTCCCCAGATTTTTGCCGAAGTGGGCGAAGAGGGATTTCGGAAGATTGAACAGTTCATGCTGCATGAGGTGGCCGAGTTCGAGGACGTGGTCGTCAGCTGTGGCGGTGGCACTCCCTGCTTCTTCGACAACATCGACTACATGAACCAGCAGGCGCAGGTGGTTTATCTGCACTGCGAACCCGAAGTGCTGCATGGCCATCTGCTCATGGGAAAGACCGAGCGCCCTTTGCTGAAGGGGAAATCGCCCGAAGAGCTTATTGTCTTCATCAAGGAACAGCTGGAAAAGCGCGAACCGTTCTATCGTAAGGCGAAATACTCGCTCGACGTCACTCTGATGGACAATTACGAGAAAATACAGACTACTGTCGCGAAACTGAAAGAGTTGCTGAAACTGTAACCTCTCCTGATTACCAGTCTCAGCAACTCTTCGCCACGTTGTTTCGTCCTTGACGAACGTGGCCCTATCCTAATGGCGGCTTTTCAGGCCACCATTATTTTACCTCCCAGATATCGTTGGTTTCCAGCAGCTCGGCGAAGCTGTGGTACTTCTTCTGGCTGCTTATCTCGGCCAGCTGGGCGTAGACGGCTTCGTTATAGGTGGGAGCCTCCACGTCACGAATCACGCCAAGGGCGATGGGGAAACCATCCTCGGGCGACATCATGGCCAGCTTCAGCTGCAGGGTGTTGTCCTCACAGTGGGCATCATGCACGAGCACGTCGTCGAGTGTGTAACCGTCCTTGCCTATCTCCACGACCTTCAGGCCGAAACCCTGCTGAACGAGTCCGAACTCCGAGTTCTCGCCGAAGACGAGCTTCTCGCCGTGGCGCACGTATATGGCGTTCTTCTTGCGACCCTCCTTGTTGTAGACCACGTCGTGGCAGCCGTCGTTGAAGATGACACAGTTCTGCAGAATCTCGCAGACTGAGGCACCCTTATGCTCGTAGGCTGCCTTCAGAATGTCAACCGTACCCTGGGCATCGGTGGCCACGGCGCGGGCAAAGAAATGGCCACGGGCACCGAAGCACAGCTCGGCCGGGCGGAACGGGTCCTCAACGGTGCCGTAAGGACTCGACTTCGACACGAAGCCGCGGGGCGACGTGGGCGAGTACTGGCCTTTCGTCAGACCGTAGATGCGGTTATTGAGCAGAATCATGTTCAGGTCGATATTACGGCGGTTGGCATGGATGAAGTGGTTGCCGCCGATGGCGAGTCCGTCGCCGTCGCCGCTGACCTGCCACACGGTGAGGTCGGGGTTGGCAACTTTGGCACCGGTGGCAATGGCTGCGGCACGACCGTGAATGGTATTCATGCCGTAGGTGGCCATGTAGTGGGGCAGACGGCTCGAACAGCCAATGCCTGAGATGACTGCAATGTTCTCTGGGGCTACGCCTATCTCGGCCATCGCCTTATGAAGGGAAGCCAGGAAGAAGTGGTCACCGCAACCCGGACACCAACGGGGCTGCCCTTTCTTATAATCTTGTGCACTGTAATTACTCATAACTCTTTTATTTGTTCTACCACGAATTTCTCTAATTTTCTTAATACCACGAATTTCTCTAATTACGCTAATTATTTTTTCTTGATGACATAGCGCTCGAATTTAAGAGAAGGTTCTCCAAAATTAATGAGTAGTGCGAGGTCACTTCCTGCCACTTTTCCATAGTTGATGGCTTGTGAACGATGCACGTCATCAAGTTCCTTTACAGACTTCAACTCGACAATTATATTGTTGTAGCAGATGAAGTCTGGCTTAAATGTAGATGCAAGTTCCCTTCCATTGTAAGCAATATGCAACTCTTTTTCCCTCTGTGATGGAATATTCTGATTAGCCATTTCTATTTCCAAAGCGTCTTGGTTGACTTTCTCTGTAAAGCCGCATCCGAAGTACAGATGAACAGCCATTGCCGCACCGATAATCTTATGCACTTCTTCTTTATACAGCAAATCGTCTCTAAGCATCACAGAAAAATAATTAGTTTAATTCGTGAAATTAGTGGTCTTGTTTAAATTGTGCAATTAGTGGTCTATAAATTATAGTGGTCGTTATTATTTCTTGATGATTTCTTCAAAGTTTGAAATAAGAGAGGAAGTAGTGAACGGTTGTCCTTTCACTTCGTTGAACTGGAAGGGCGTGAAGTTGTCGACCTTCATGCGCAGGTAGGCTGCCAGCTGGCCCATGTTCTGTTCGGCCACCACCACTTTCTTGTACTTCTTCAGTACCTCGGCGGTGTTCTTGGGCAGCGGGTTCAGATACTTGAAGTGGGCCTGAGCCACCTTGTGACCCTGGGCGCGCAGCTCGTCCATGGCCGAGTGCAGATGGCCGTATGTAGAACCGAAGCCGACGATGAGCAGGTCGGCATCGGCTGCGTCGCCCTCCACTTCGAGGTCGGGCACCTGGATGTTGGCAATCTTCTGCTGGCGCAGGCGCGTCATCAGGTCGTGGTTTTCGGGATTGGTCGAGATGGCACCCGTCTCAGAGTCCTTCTCCAGTCCGCCGAGTATGTGGGCGAAGCCCTCACGCCCCGGCACAGCCCAGTAGCGGGTGCCGTTCTCGGCTCGCATATAAGGCGTCCACTTGCCCTTCAGCTCTTCGGGCACGTAGGGTGGGTTGATGGCATCGAGCTTTGCCATGTCGGGTAGTTTGAAGGCACCGCTGCCGTTGGCCACGAAGGCATCGGTGAGCAGGACGACGGGCGTCATGTGCTCCAGTGCAATCTTACAAGCCTGATAGGCGGCATCGAAGCAGTCGGTGGGACTGGTGGCGGCCATGACGGGCATGGGGCTCTCGCCGTTGCGGCCGAAGAGCACTTGCAGCAGGTCGGTCTGCTCCGATTTCGTGGGCAGACCCGTGGCAGGACCGCCGCGCTGCACGTCGAGCACCACCAAGGGCAGTTCCATGATAACGGCGAGGTTCATGGCCTCACTCTTCAGGCAGATGCCGGGGCCAGAGGTCGATGTGACGCCCAAGGCTCCTGCAAACGAAGCGCCGAGTGCCGAGGCAGCACCGCTGATCTCGTCCTCACACTGCACGGTAATCACGCCGCACGACTTGTGCTTCGACAGCTCGTGGAGCACGTCGGTGGCCGGCGTAATGGGGTAGGAGCCTAAGTAGAGCTTCAGCCCAGCCTTCTCGGCGGCGGCCATGAAACCGTATGCCGTGGCCTTGTTGCCCGTAATGTCCATATAGCGGCCGGGCTCTTTGTGCTTCGACTCGATGCGATACACGTTGATGGCGCTCGAGTGGGTGTTGTGACCATAGTCCCAGCCAGCCTGTATCACCTTGATGTTGGCCTCGGCAATGGCAGGCTTCTTGGCGAACTTATCGCGAAGGAAGTTGGCTACGAGGTTGAGGTCGCGGTCGAAGAGCCAGCAGACGAGACCGAGCGCAAACATGTTGCGGCACTTGAGGATGGACTTCATGTCGAACCCACCCCCCGCCCTTCCCGAGGGGAGGGGGGCTTGATTAGTTTTGCCATCGGAATTGTCAGCGGAAGAACCATACAATCTCCCCTCCCCTCGGGAGGGGTTGGGGGTGGGTTGTAATGCCTCTTTCACCATCGTGGTCAGCGGACACTGGATGACGCGGTCGGGGTCGATGCCCATCTCGCCCAGATAGTCCTCGGTCTTGAACTGTGCCTTCTCCAGGTCTTTCGGCCCGAACGAGTCGGTGTCGATGATAATGGTGGCACCCGGTTTGGCGTAGCGATACTGCGTCTTCAGCGCAGCAGCGTTCATGGCCACGAGCACGTCGCACTGGTCGCCCGGTGTGTAGACCTTGCCGGCACCAATGTGAACCTGGAAGCCCGATACGCCTGTCAGCGAGCCTTGCGGGGCACGAATATCGGCAGGATAGTCGGGGAATGTTGAGATACCGTTGCCGACGGTGGCACTGACGGTAGAGAAAATGTTTCCGGCCAATTGCATGCCGTCGCCGGAGTCGCCTGAAAACCGCACGACAACCTGGTCGAGCTCTTTCACTTCAAAATTTTCAGCCATAGCCTATACTTAATATATAATAACAAATTACCTTAATAGCCTGCAAAGTTCGCAATTTTTGCCCTTACTACAAAACTTTTTGCCATAAAACTGCATCTGATGCCCGAAAAATTGATTTGCACTTGCCCTCTTAGGCCGAAATAAGTGGCATGCGAGCAATTTCTTTCTGAAAAATTCACGTAATGCCGAAAAAAATGACTATATTTGCAGCCGATAAACCCAATCATGCAAAAAACAGCCTTTTACGACGACAATATGACACGAACCATACGAAGCCTCTTGGCACTTTTGCTGGCCTTGCTGCCAGCGACTACCTTACTGTCGCAACCCCTGCTCAAGTTCTCGGTGGAGAGCTTTGGCCTGAACCAGCTCGACATGACCGCCCAGAACGACAAATACAAGAAGATCGACGGCTCAGGCTCGCTCTATGCCATTATCAAGGTGACATCGGCCACGCCCGACGACGACCTGCGCGAGTATCTCTTCGACTTCGGTTTTCTGAACCACAAGGTCGAGGAGCACGAGCGCGAGCTGTGGCTCTACGTGCAGCGCAATGCCAAGCACGTCACCATTCAGCGCAAGGGCTACGAGACGGTGAGCAAATACGACCTGAAGACCACCATTCAGGCGGGGCGCACCTACGAGATGCGGCTGCTGGCCTCGGCCCCCAAGGTCTATACGCAGATGGTGCTCTTCAGCGTTACGCCTCGCGACTCGCGGGCCGTGGTCACCGTTCAGGGCTCGGCCGACGATGCCACCGAGGAGATGCTCGGCACCGTCGATGCCAACGGCACGATAGCCAAGAACCTGCCGTGGGGCAGCTATACCTACAAGGTGATTGCCGAGGGCTACTATCCTACCGACGGCCGTTTCACGCTGGCCGACGGGTCTGCCACTCACAACGAGGCCATCAACCTGCGCGCACGTTTCTCGCAGGCAACGCTCACCGTCAATGCCGATGCCGACATCTACGTGAACAATGAGCTGAAGGGGCGTCGCACCTGGACGGGCCGACTGAATGCCGGCGTCTATCAGGTGGAGTGCCGGCAGCCCAGCCACAAGCCCAGTTCGCAGACCATCAAGGTCGAGGAGAACAGTCCGCTCACGGTCGAGCTGCCTGCTCCCATACCCATTACGGGAACCCTCTCGATGATTACCGAACCCTTGGGAGCCAAAATCATCATCGACGGCACTGACTATGGGAAGACCCCCTGCAACATTGGTGAGCTGCTCGTGGGTTCGCACACGGTGGTGTTCGCTTGTTCGGGCTATGACGACAGCCAGCACACGGTGACAGTGAAGGACGGCGAGGTGACTAATCTGAACGTTCAGATGAAGAAGAGCGTTGAGGTGGAGAATAAGCCCGTTGAGGAGTCGGACGGCGACTTGCCGGTCGCCGTCGTAGAGAAGAAGCCGAAGGTGCGCGCCAGCGGCCTCGACTTTGCATTGACCTCGGGGGGCAAGACCGTGACATTCCGCATGGTGCCCGTAGAACCAGGCTCGTTCATGATGGGAGCCGAAGGCAACGGGGCTTCCTTCGACGAGTCGCCAGTGCATAGCGTAACCCTTACCAATAGCTTCTATCTGGGCGAGACCGAGGTGACACAGGAGCTGTGGCAGGCCGTCATGGGCAAGAACCCGTCGAAGAAAACAGGCGAAGGGATGCCTGTCGACCGCGTGAGCTGGGAGGACTGCCAGAAGTTTGCCGACCGTCTGAGCGACATGCTCGCTCCGCAGCTCAACGGCCGCCGCTTCCGTTTGCCCACCGAGGCCGAATGGGAGTATGCCGCAAGGGGCGGGGCACGGTCGAAGGGCTACCCCTACGCCGGAGGCAACAGTCTCGACGACGACCTTGCCTGGTATGAGGACAATGCTGAGAAAACCTTCCATCCCGTTATGGAGAAGGAACCCAACGAGCTGGGGCTCTTCGATATGAGCGGCAATGTGCTGGAGTGGTGCCAAGACCGCTATGGCAGCTATGCCAAGACGGCACAGACCGACCCCACGGGGGCATCGAAGGGCTTCGACCGCGTGGTGCGCGGCGGCAACTATAATCAGGGTGCCCGCGAATGTCGCGTGTCCTATCGTGGTCACAAGAGCTCCACCAGCAAGGCCACGGGCGTGGGGCTGCGCCTGGCTTTATGAATACTTATGCAAACGGTTTCTGAATAATTATTCGTCGAACTCTCGCGAGAATCGCTTGCTGGCGACGAAAGCCACAGTCGGGTCGAAATGAGCCAATCTCAGCGATTTTCAGCCTCTTCCACAAACGCCTGATTTTCAGTGCTTTGTAATTTCTTGGTAAGGACAGCAAGCCAGAGGAGGACACAATAAAGCATCAATTAGACGGCAATTCAGCATGAATTGCGCGCTAATTGATGCTTCTTTGCGAGGTAAAACAGCATTAATTGCAACACAGTTAGGCATTAACGTCGGCAGAGTTAGGCATTAACGTCGATAGAGTTAGGCATTATCGTCACCGGCAAGTGCCTTTCTCCCGAAAAGGCACTGCCTTTCTTGCCTCCCGCTACGCTATTTTGCACTTTTTGCTTTGTCAAGATTTTACATAACCAAACTGCATAAACATTCAGAAAAGGCAGGTCAGTTTATTTGATAGTCTAACGATTCGGTATGCTCAATATAGTCAATGAGCGGGTGGCGCACGTCGACCATATTCTTCATGGAGCGAAGCAGCACATGGTGCTTGCCCGTTGAGTCGCGCAGCTGGAAGAACAGCTTGGTCTTGCCGGGGTGCTCGCTGATAAGCTCTTTCAGCTCCGTCACTATCTGCTCGTCGAGCAGGTCGGAGTTGAGCGAGATGGTGATGCGGTCGATGGCCCTCTCCTTGACCGACTGCAGGAACTCCACGTTGCTCACCTTCAGCTCTTTCTGCTCCTGGTTGTAGAATCGGGGACGCATCTTTCCGGTGATGTAGATGGCGGCTCCCTCGGTAAACCATCCGTTCCACTTGGCCCAGTCGTCGCCGAAGAGTGCCAGCTCGCCCGAACCGTTGAAGTCCTCGATGGTCACGAAGCCGCAGGGCTTTCCGTTCTTGGCAAACTTCGAGCGCACGGCGGTGACGATGCCGCCCATCGTCACGTCTTCACGGTCTTTCAGTGCCGCGGCATTGTCGGCCAGCTCGTCGGGGCGGGCATTGCAGAGGTTGTCGAGCACAATCTTGAACTCGTCGAGCGGATGGGCCGAGAGGTAGATGCCCACCAGGTCGCGCTCCTTGTTCAGCCGCTCTATGTCGCTCCAGCGCACGTCGGTCTTCGGGATGGCGGGTGTGGCAATCTCTATGCTGTCGAAGCCTCCGAAGAGCGAGTTCTGTGCCTCGGCCTTGGCCTGACAATAGGCTATGCCGTAGCGCACGAGCAGGTCGAGAAACACCTCGCCCTTGGCATTTTCGGCAAAGAACGCTTCGCGGCGGATGCCGAAGGAGTCGAAGCCGCCGCTGAGTGCCAGCGACTCGAACGCCCTGCGGTTGACACTTGTCGTTACGCGCTCGGCAAAGTTGAAGATGCTCGTAAAGGGGCCGTTCTCTTCGCGCTCCCTGATAATGGCCTCGGCCACCGAGTCGCCCATGCCCTTGATGGCGGCCAGGCCGAAGCGTATCTCGCCCTTCTTGTTCACACCGAACTTCAGGTAGGACTCGTTGACGTCGGGACCCAGCGTGGCGATGCCCATGCGCTTGCACTCGTCCATCAGCTTCGTAATCTCCGTAATCTGGTCGCGGCGGCGCGTCATGATGGCTGCCATATACTCGGCGGGGTAGTTGGCCTTCAGGTAGGCCGTCTGGTAGGCCACCCACGAGTAGCAGGCGGCATGCGACTTATTGAAAGCATAGGAGGCGAACTTTTCCCAGTCAGCCCAGATTTTCTCCAATATCTTGGGGTCGTGGCCGTTCTTCTTGCCGCCCTCGACGAACTTAGGCTTCATGGCATCCACAATGTCCTTCTTCTTCTTACCCATTGCCTTACGGAGCGCGTCGCTCTCGCCACGGGTGAAGTCAGCCAGTTTCCTCGACAGCAACATCACCTGCTCCTGATAGACGGTGATGCCGTAGGTGTCCTTCAGGAATTCCTCCATGACGGGAATGTCGTATTTGATTTCCTCGCGACCGTTCTTGCGGGCAATGAACTGCGGAATGTAGTCCATAGGACCCGGACGGTAGAGGGCATTCATGGCAATGAGGTCCTCGAAGACCGTGGGGTGCAGCTCGCGCAGGTATTTCTGCATGCCTGCCGACTCAAACTGGAAGGTGCCAACGGTGTTGCCATCCTGATAGAGCTTGTAGGTCTTGGGGTCGTCGATGGGTATGGTGTCGAGGTCTACGTCTATGCCACGCGTCAGCTTGATGTTGGCGCAGGCCTCCTTCAGCTCCGAGAGCGTCTTCAGACCGAGGAAGTCCATCTTGATGAGTCCCGTCGACTCGATGACGTGCCCGTCGTACTGTGTGCAGTTGGTCTTGGTGTCCTTGAAGTCGGGGTCGTCGGCAGTCGACACTGGCACCCAGTCGCTAATGGGGTCGCGGCAGATAATGAAGCCGCAGGCATGGATGCCCGTGCCGCGCACCGTTCCCTCGAGCATCTTGGCATACCTGATGGTGTTGGCCAGTGCAGGGTCGGTCGATGCCTCGGCATCGCGCAGCTCGGGCGTACACTTGATGGCATTTGTCAGGTTCATCTTCAGCCCGTCGGGCAGACGGTCGGGGATGGCCTTGCAGAGGGCGTTCGACTTTGGCAGCGGCAGCTTCTCGACGCGGGCAACGTCCTTGATAGAGTTCTTCGTAGCCATCGAGGCGTAGGTAATGATGTGTGCGCAGTTCTCGTGTCCGTACTTGTCCTCCACCCACTTCAGCACTCGGCCACGGCCGTCATCGTCGAAGTCGGTGTCAATATCGGGCAGGGAGATACGGTCGGGGTTCAGGAAACGCTCGAACAGCAGGTCGTACTTCAGCGGGTCGATTTTCGTAATGCCTAAGCAGTAGGCCACCACGCTGCCGGCAGCCGAGCCACGTCCCGGCCCCACCATCACGTCGAGTTCGTCGCGGGCCGAGTTGATGAAGTCCTGCACAATGAGGAAGTAGCCGGGGAAGCCCATCGTCTTCATGATGTGGAGCTCGAAGCGGATGCGCTCTTCTACTTCCGGGGGCAACCCACCCCCAACCCCTCCCGAGGGGAGGGGAGTCTGGTTACTTTTGTCGTCACTTTTTTCAGCGGAAGAACTATCTAAACTCCCCTCCCCTTGGGAGGGGTTGGGGGTGGGTTTATAGCGTTTATACGCTCCCTCGTATGCCAGCTTGGCTAAGTAGTCGGCCTCGAACTTAATGCGGTAGAGCTTGTCGTAGCCGCCCAGCTTCTTGATTTTCTTCTCGCCCTCCTCGCGGGGCAGCGGGTTCTCCCCGTTCTCGTCGGTGGTGAACTCCCGAAACAGGTCTTCCTCGCTGAACTTCTTCCGCCACTCTTCTTCCGTTCCAAACGATTCTGGTATGGGGAAGAAGGGCATGATGGGGTCGTGGTCGAGCGAGTAAATCTCGACCTTGTCGAGAATCTCCAAGGTGTTGGACAGGGCTTCGGGCACGTCGCTGAAGATGTCGTTCATCTCGGCCTTGGTCTTGAACCACTCCTGCTTCGAGTAGAGCATGCGCGTGGGGTCGTCGAGGTCTTTGCCCGTCGAGAGGCAGAGCAAGTGGTCGTGGGCCTCGGCATTTTCCTGGTCTACGAAATGCACGTCGTTGGTACAGATGAGCTTGATGCCATACTCGCGGGCCAGTTCTATCAGCACCTTGTTGGCTTGCTGCTGCAAGGGGAACGTCTCGCGGTTGGCCCGGATGGTGGGGTCTTTCACCTCATGGCGCTGCAACTCTAAGTAGTAGTCGTCGCCGAAGACGCGGTGATACCACTCTACAGCCTCGCGGGCACCGGCCAGGTCGCCGTTCAGAATCTTCTTGGGCACCTCGCCGGCAATGCAGGCCGAGCAGACGATGAGGCCCTCGTGGTAGCGCTCCAGGTCCTCGCGGTCGGTGCGGGGCCGCATGTAGTAGCCTTCAGTCCATGAGTTGCTCACCAACTTGATGAGGTTCTTGTAGCCCTGGTAGTTCTTTGCCAGCACAATGAGGTGGTAGCCGCTCTGGTCTTCCTTGCCTCGGCGAAGCAACTTCGAGCCATAACGCGACACATACATCTCACAACCGAAGATGGGCTTGAAGGGCTCCAGGCCTTCTTTCTTCCGTTTCTTGTTCACATCGTTGCAGATGTCGTGGAACTCCTTGATGCCAAACATGTCGCCATGGTCGGTGATGGCAAGGCCGCGCATACCGTCGGTGAGGGCCTTGTCGACAAGGTTCTTTATTTTTGACTGTCCGTCGAGAATGGAATAGTAAGTATGTACGTGCAGGTGAATGAAGTCTTCCATATTTTTAGGAGTGCAGGAGTGTAGGAGTTTAGGAGTGCAGGAGTTTACATCTGGCTTTCCCCTTCTATGTATTGTGACATGAAAAGGTGGTTGCCGTCCCAGACGACGTAAGAGAAGTGGCTGATCCAGTCGCCAAGGATAATCATGCGGGCTTTCTTGGTGAGCTGCTTGTCGACCTCGATGTGGCGGTGGCCGTAAATAAAGAAGTCGACGTTTGAATGATACTGTATGTATTGCTTCGTATAGAGCACCAGATGCTCGCGCTCTTCGCCCATGTAGGGCGGCTCTTCGCCGTTAGGACGCTTCATGCGCGAATGCTTGGCCCAGTTCAGTCCGAACCACATGGCCCAGCGAGGATGGAGCGACGAGAACATGACCTGGCATAAGCGGTTGTGGAAGATTGACTTGATGAGCTTGAAGCTCTTGTTGGGGTCGCCAAGGCCGTCGCCGTGGGCCAGATAGAATATCTTGCCATAGAGCTCGACGGTCTGTGGCTGCTTGTGCAGGACGACGCCACACTCCTCGGCCAGATAGCCATAGGCCCAGATGTCGTGGTTGCCCGTGAAATAATGCACCTCGACGCCCATGTCGGTCAGTTCGCTCAACTTTCCAAGGAAACGGGTGAAGCCCTTGGGCACCACGTATTGCCACTCGTACCAGAAATCGAACATGTCGCCCAGCAGATAGATGGCGGCCGCCTTCTCCTTGATGGAGTCGAGAAAGCGCACCAAGCGACGCTCTTGCATCCTGCGGTGCTCAACGGCAAGCGAGCCCAAATGGGCATCAGACAGGAAATAGATATTCTTCATAGCCTTATTCTTCAAGTTATAACCAAGTTCTTCGGGGGTCTGTTTTCAGTGGCCTGTTCAGTCAAGGCCCAGTTCCATTCTGGCCTCTTCGCTCATCATCGATTGCTCCCAGGCGGGTTCGAACACAAGATTGATGTTGGCTGAAGCCACACCCTCGACGCTCTCCACTTTCGTTCGGACATCCTCCAGGATAAAGTCGGCAGCAGGGCAGTTGGGCGCAGTGAAGGTCATGTCGATGTCGACCGTGGCATCGGCCTTCACGTCAATCTTGTAAATCATTCCTAATTCGTAGATGTCGACGGGAATTTCCGGGTCGTAGACCGTTTTCAGTACGTCGACGATGCGACCCTCCATGAGTGCTTTTTCTTCTTGTGTCATGATTTGCTTGTCTTTTTGGTCTGTGCAACTTACGGTTTTAGTCACTGTCTTGCAGGCAGCAGGCTCCTATTTCGTGGGCGACTGTATGGCACTGGCAATGATTTCGGCCATGCGGTGGGCACCCTTTCCGTTGGGGTGAATGCCGTCGCCCTGCACAAGGTCTCTCTCGTTGGCAAAGAGCGTGTGCAGGTCGATGACTTGCAACCCATACTGCTGGGCTACTTCCCGTTGAATGGGGATGATGTCGCCTACAATCACAGAGTCGCGGATGTTCCATGAAGACTTGAACGCAGGAATGGGGGTACAGAGGAAAATCTGCGGCTTGGCGGGCGATGCCTCCTGATGCCGCTTTGCCTTCTTGCTCTTCTTCTTGGCGGTCTGAGCCAGGTCGGGGCGCAGGGTCAGGATCATCTGTTCGAGGTCGTGGCGGAACTCGTCGGCATAGCGCCAGTTCTCGGGCTTGGAGTCGTTAGTGCCCAGCTTGATTACGACAACATCGGGCTTGAAAGCCTGTGCATCACGCCAAGCCATCTCGTTCATGTAGGGATGGTCGCCTTTGTTCAGCATCGTCCGGGCGCTCACGCCAAAGTTCTTCACCCAGTATTGGTTGCCGAGAATCTTCTGCAACTCGGCGGGGTAGCCGTAGGCCGGAGCCATGTCAATGCCGCTGCCGTCGGTAATGCTGTTGCCAATGCAGGCCACTCTCACGGCATCGGCCTTCGGCGTCTGCCGGGCGTTGAGCCAGCTGCCAAGGTCGGCAAGCATCTGGTCGTGGAACTTGAACCAATGGCCAAAGCCAAAGCCGTGGTCGCCTGTGGGATAGATATACATGGCACACTCGTTGCCGGCCTTGCGCATGGCCGAGTAGTACTGCACACCGTTGGTTACGGGAGGCACCAGACGGTCGTCGTTGGCCATGATGATGCAGGCTGGCGGGGTGAGGTGGCGGCGCACGGCCTTGTCGGTCGAGAACTCACGCACCAGCTTGGGATCTTTCTGCCCCTCTTCGCCAAGGAAGTTGCGGCACGACCATTTGTGCGACACGCGCTCGTCCATCGAGATAACGGGATAGAACAGAATGGTGAAGTCGGGGCGCACGTCGAAGGGTGAGTGCGTCGAAATGACCGACGACAAGTGGCCGCCTGCCGAGAAGCCCATGATGCCCACGTCGTGCGGGTTGATGCCCCACGTCGCGGCCGAGTCGCGCACCGTGCGGATGGCCTGCTCTACGTCGCTGATGGGCTTGGTGCGGTCGCCGTCGGGCAGCCGGTAGTTCACCACGAAGTAGGCGATGCCCTGGCCGTTCATCCAACCGGCGGCCAATGTGCCCTCATGGGTGTTCGACAACATGGAGTAGCCACCGCCCGGCACCCCGACAACTGCCTTGCCCGAAGGTGTCTGGGGCAGGAAGCAAACCATCTGCGCCTTTCCGTCGGGGGTCAGGTCTAACGTAAACTCCTTGGCTGTCTGTGCCTGAATCGTAGTAACGGCAAGCAGTAACAGCATGGAAAGCATCATTTTTCTCTTCATCATTCTTTCATTATTATTTGTTTGTTGCAAAAATACAAAATCTAAAGAACAATTCATCATTTTGCGCCAACATTTTTTGTATTTTTTGCAAAATGCAAGTCCTATTCACCTGAAGGCTGTGTCTCGGACGGCGCATGGGGTATGTTCTTTTGCCAGTTGCCGAAGAAAAGGCGACAGAGGAAGATGAAGCCGCGGAAGGTGAGCTCGACGGCCATGGCCGTCCACACGCCTTTCAGCCCGTAGCGGGGAGCCAGCCATGCGGCCAGCGTGAGGCGCACGCCCCACATCGATGCGAGGCTCATGATGGCGGGCATGATGGTGTTGCCGGCGCCGATGAACACGCCGTTGCATACGATGGCAGCTGCGAACATGGGTTCGGCAAAGGCCTCGATGCGCAAGGCCGATGCGCCTTGCTCTACGATGGCTTGAACTGGTGACATGAGCGACATGAGCTCAGGAGCGAAGGCAAACATCAGGACTCCCATCATCGTCATCACGGCGATGCCCAGACCTACC
Source organism: uncultured Prevotella sp. (assembly GCA_905235905.1). Classification (GTDB taxonomy): domain Bacteria; phylum Bacteroidota; class Bacteroidia; order Bacteroidales; family Bacteroidaceae; genus Prevotella. The sequence continues at coordinate 4,039 of CAJONO010000046.1, read as the reverse complement.
GACATATAGGCAAACGAGCGCGTCAGCAGTCGCTGTCCGGCTCCGATGCCCTGTCCCACAAGCGTCGTAGCGGCTTCGGCAATGCCAAACCCTGGCATGTAGCAGAGACTCTCAACGGTGATGGCCAGCGAGTTGGCTGCAATGGCAATGGTACCTAAGGGTGCCACGATGATGGTGCTCACAATCTGGGCACCGCCCATGAGCAAATGCTGCACTCCCATCGGTGCCCCTATCTTGAAAGCCGTCTTCACCGTGTCGGCGGTGGGAAGGAACCTGCCCTCTACCCCTCCCTCCCGGCAAGAGGAGGAGGGTATCAGTTTCAGCATCGGCGACCGCCAGAGCAGGAAGTAGAGCATCAGCACTGCTGTGACCAACTCGGCCAGGGCAGTGCCCAAGGCAGCTCCGGCTACGCCCATGCCGAGAATATAGATAAGAATATAGTTGAAGACGACATCGAGCACACACATCATGATATTGAGTGCCGAGGGAATCTTCATGTTGCCCGAGCATTTCAGCATAGAACCGGCAAGCCCCTCTATTTGGAAAAGCATGCCAGCCAGTCCTACGATGAGAAAATAGAGCGATGCATCGGCGGCAATATCCTCACTGCCCCCCAGCCAGTAGGGCAGTTGCTGATGGACGGCAACACATGCCACCGACAGCATGATGCTCCACAGCATGCAGCAGACCAATGCCTGCCGCAGCACTCGGCGGGCGGCTGCGAAGTCGTTGGCCCCGATGAAATGGGCCACCTGCACCGAGAAACCCATATTGGCTGCCGAAGCCAAGCCGCCCAAGAGCCACGTAGTCGACTCTACAAGCCCGATGGCGGCTGTGGCCCGTTCGCCCAGATGACCCACCATCGAGGCGTCGATGAAGAACATGACTGTAGCCGAAATCTGGGCAAGAATCGACGGAACGGAAAGCTGCACTATGAGCTGCAACTGCTTGCTCCTGCTCATGGTGCGGCCTTCGCGTATGTAAGCTAAAAGATCGTCGTGCTTCTTAGTCTGCCTGCCCATCGTCCTCCTTCCCCTCAAGCAAAAACGGTGCCGGTGCTATTTCGTCATGATGCTTACCATCGTGGCAATCATCGTGGCAATCGAGGCAACACCCGAGCCAATGGCAATGGTCTCGGCAGTAGTCATGCGGTTCTGAGCCTTGGCAGGCACCACAATCTCGCATCCGGGACGCACCTTGGTGCTGCGCTTCACCTTGGCCACGTCGCCGTTCATATATATAATATAGGTGCGGCCCTTCTTGGCTTTGTTGCTGTAGCCGCCGGCCTGGTTGATGTAGTACTTCACCTTCTTACCCTCCTCGAAACCTACGGTGTTGGGGTACATCACCTCGCCATTTATTTTCACCGTACCATTATAGGTGGGCACCGTCAGGCGGTCGCCCTCACGCAACACAATATCGTAGTCGCTGCCGGGATTGGCCAGTGCCTTTGCCAGTTCGATGCCTACTGAGTAGGTCTCGGGAATAACGAGCTTCTCGCGTGATGCCGTCTGGCTGGCCTGCATCTCGCCCAGCGAACGGCCGCTTCTCAGTGCCTGCTCCAACAGCACAGCCTCGTTTTGCTGTCGCTGCATCTTCACCGACTCCTCGTAGCGCAGTCGTTCGGCATCGTTGAGCTTGCGCTCTAATCGGGCACCTTCCACGTAGGCAATGTCGGTGGTGCCGCCAGCCTTCATGATCAGGTCGCTCAGACGCTCGTTCTGCTTGGTGAGCGTGTACTCGCCGGCAAACAGCACCTCGCCGTCGATGGTAACGTTCTGCTGCTTGTTATAGCCGGGACTCTTGCGCACAAACACCTCGTCGAACGGCTGCAGGAGGAAGCCCGGCTCGCCGTCGATGACAAAGCCTTCTTTCAGGGCAAAGTTAAACGACTCGCCAATCACGCTGTCGGTGGCCACAGCCCGTGGGTCGACCTTGCGGCGCGACACGAACACGTTGACCATCGAGGCCGTCTCGGTAAGTCCGCCTGCCTGTAGCACAAAGTCCTCGAGCGTCTCGTTGTCGGCATATTTATACACGCCGGGATAGCGCACCTCGCCATGAATGGTAATGGTTTGCTCGGCATTGATGTCTTGCTTGGTGGGAATAAACAGCACGTCCTCGTTTTGCAGGGGAATGTCGGCCACGGAACCGTTGAGGATGCCCTGCACGTCGACCGACAGCACTTCGAGTGTGCGGTCGGCTTTCATGCGGTGCATCACGGCATGGGGCGTAAATGCCTCTTCGGTCACGCCATCGGCCAGCTCTATCAGCTCTTTCACGCTGCTCACGTTGTTGCCCAGCTGGTACATGCCCGGACGGAACACGGCTCCCTTCACCTCGACCATGTTCTGGAAGCGCGGCAGAATGCTGTCGACGCTCACCGAGTCTTCATCGGCCACACGGAAAGAGCTCATGTCGAATTCGCCCACGGTGTAGACGGCGTATTGCGTACCGGCTTTTCGCACCACGCGCACCGACTTGCGGTAGGCATCGCCGGTGAAGCCGCCGGCATAGTCGAGCAGGGTGCCGAGGCTCTCGGTGCGCTTCATCTCGTAGAACATGGGGCGCTTCACCTTGCCCGTCAGATTGACCAGACAGTCGTAGGCACCCACCGACACCACGTCGTTGTCCTGTAGGCGTATGTTGCCACTGAGCTTGCCGTTGAGAATATAGTCGTAGACGTCGACCGTGGTCACCAGCCGGTTGTTGCGGTAGACCTTGATGTTTCTCAGTGTACCTATCTCACTGGGGCCTCCGGCCATGTAGAGTGCGTGGAACACCGACGCAAAGGACGACAGCGAATAGGTGCCCGGCATGCGCACCTCGCCCATGACGTTGACCGTGATGGTGCGCGTCTGGCCTACCGAGAGACGGATGCTTGAGCCGCCGAAACGCTCGCCTAACTGGCTCTTCACACGGCGGCTGGCCTGCTCGACGGTGAGTCCGCCCACCTGCACCGGCCCGAAATCCTCAATGACAATGAAGCCGTCGGGCGATACCGTCGCCTGTATCGTCTTCTGTGTGGCACCGTAGACGTCTACGAATACGGCATCGCCTGCACCCAGCGTGTAGTTGGCCGGCGTGGCAATGTTCATGGCCGGCTCGAACGTAAGGTCTTCGTTGTCGAAGAGGTCATGGCCGAAAATCTGGCGCATGCCCTTCTTCTCATATTCGGCTTTTGCCTTCAGGTAGTTACGAATCACCTGACGGTCGTAAATGTCGAGCGAGTCGGGCATAAACTCGTCGAGGGTCTCTCTTATGCCCAGTGCTTCCTCCTGATCCTCAAGCAGTTGGTTCTCGCGTCGGTTTTTCTTGTTGCCCTGCCGCTGGCTCAGTTTCTCGTCCTTCAGCTTGGCAGTGGTGCTGTTGGGGTCGCGGCGCTGATAAGCGTCGTTTGTGCGCAGCCGGCCGTTTTCGTCGGTGCCCAGGGTCTTGTTGGCATCGGTGCCCAGCCCCTGGTTGTTCTTCAGGCGCTCAGCCTTCTTCTGCACCCGCCGCAACTGGTCGACAGTGACACCTTTCTGCACCAGCTTGGCTACAATCTCCTGTTGGGTACTGCCGCTTTGCTGCTCCTTCATGATGAAGCGGATAATCTGCTCGTCGGTCATCGACGACTGGGCCACGGCCACTGTCACGCAAAGCAGCATAACAACAAACGCCAGGACGCGCTTACCCATCGCACGTCCTCTATTCACGAAAATATATGTACAACATTTCATATAATTAAAACTCTTTTTTTGCAAAATTATTGCAAAGGTAGCTATTTTCTTGCATCGGCTGTTGCAAAGCCCTGTTTTTTCATTGTATTTAACACTTTCTGCCGTCCACAGAGCGCCTACCCAGGCGTTAATCGGGCAGTTTTTAGTAAAAAGTATGCAAAAAACTTGCAGAATCGGAAAACAGTTTGTATCTTTGCAGCCGCTAAGCCACGTTATCGGCGCAGGCATTCTGGGGTTGACTGGATTTGACGGCGAGATGAAATGGTACGTAAGCACGCGGAGCTGGGCTATGGGAGGCTCCTTAATCTCTTCTGTAG
>CAJONO010000045.1 GCA_905235905.1 uncultured Prevotella sp. | reverse complement strand
TTTGGTTATTCCTGCCGCTGCTATCCATCTGGAGAGAGGCTTTGAGATCCATGATGGGGCAGGGAGTCCACCAAAAACCAACTCGTCAGGATGCCCAGGCTCTCCACAGAAGAAATATGCTTGGTCGGATATTGGCGTATATTCCACTCCTTTTGTTTTCTTCTGGGTAAAGTTGATGCGATAATGCTCCCCTTCCTTGGCAATCTCCTTCCAAGTCATCTTCATGATGTCACTATGGCGCAAACCTGTGAGGGCTGAGAATAGTGCTGCTCTCTTGATAACGGGATTCTCGCATGGGGTTTCCACTAATTTGTTTAATTCATCAAGGGTCAGATGCTCACGTCTGCTTTCTTCTGCTTGGATGTTCTTGGACTTGGCGGCAATGTCGATAGGTAGATAGCCTTCAACAAATGCTTGTTTAAGTGCTGCCTTGAAGATACTATAGTACGAACAGGCAGTATTGGTGGAAATGGTTCCGTTCTTATTGCCGCCTTGTGGTGCTCTTAGGAGAAACTGCTTGAACTTCTCCATCAGATTCAGATTGATGCTGGCAAAAAGAAGTGGTTCGTTGGCATTGAACTCGTAGAGAAGGTCGCTGACGCGAATCCATGTATTGCACATGTTCTCATTGTTGTAGTGCCTACTCTTAGCCTCCTTCTTGAAAAATGCTATAAAGTCGCATTGAGATTTCTCTTTTTGCTCTGCAATGGCTGCATCCATCTCTGTGTAGAGTTCTTGGGTATCGTACTCTTTCTGTCTGATAGCCCTGATATTATCGGCATAGATGCAGGACTCCTGATCGATGGACGATTTACACATGATGATTCCGTTGACATCACGTTTGGGCTTATAAGTGCTATGCCCCTCAGAATCTGTCCTTGCTGTACGCTTCTTATCCCAGATGGGTGTGGTAATAACTCGGTTGACATATTCACGTACCCGTTGCGGTTTGTCCTTTCCTGGAGCAAAGACGGGATATGACTCTATGTAAAGATACCACTCATCGCGGTATTCCGATTTGCGGAGTTTTACAGAAGATTTTGTATTGTGAAGTGCTTTCTTCATACGCGTACATTATTTATATAGTTCGTCTATCTCCTTTTTGGGAACATACACATAGTTCCCGATTTGCCTTGTGGGGATGGAGTACTTCCTTATCTGAAGATATGCGGTACTGTCGTTCATGTGATATTTTTCGCACATCTCGTTGATAGTGTAACAGTCCTCAGGTTCCAAACTGTACAACTTGGGTTCAGGCTTCTGCTTTTTAATCTGCTCAGAACGTAAGGGGAACATCTTCATCAGTTCCTCTTTGCTAACTCGAATCATCTTCTCACCTGCATTGATGTGAGAAATCATCCCTTTTCGGACGAGCCTGTACAGTGTGAATCGGCTGATGTCGAACAATGCGTAGGCTTCCGATACTTTGATATAGTCACGGGACTCTGGTATTTGCTTGACTACTTCGTCAAGTCTCTTTTGCCTTGCCTCCTCATCTTTTCTACGTTTATATGCTACTCTGGAGCATTTGGGAGAACAATACCACGATTCTATGGTCTTGGCCATAAAGGTCTCACCACATATTTTGCACTTTCTTGTTATTTGAAACTTTGCTGCTGGCATATCCTATATTCTTGCTTTATAATCTCATTCAAATATTCTGTTGCACTTTATCTACTTTTTTGTTGTGGTACAAATTTGGTGCAAAAATACGATAAAAATATCAATTAAGCAAGAAAATATCAATAATTAACACAAAACTAAAAACCCGCACAAACTCAGTGTTTATGCGGGTTTCCTTATGATTTAACTATTGTTGTTTATCGCAGATTACTTCACCTCCTCAAAGTCGGCATCTTGGACGTCGTCGTTGGGGTTCGACTGAGCCTGCTGACCGCCTTGGTACTGCTGCTGACCGGCACCGGGCTGAGGACCCGCCTGCTGACCTTGCTGGTACATCTTGGCCGAAGCGGCCTGCATCACCTGGTTGAGATTGTTGATGGCATTGTCGATGGCAGCTACGTCACCGCTCTTGTGGGCGTCCTTCAGCTGCTGTACGGCCTGCTCGACGTTGGCCTTGTCGGCACCGAGCTTGTCACCGTTCTCGTTGAGAAAGGTCTCGGTCTGGAAAATCATCGAGTCGGCCTGATTCATCTTGTCGATGCGCTCGCGCTCCTTCTTATCGTTCTCAGCGTTCTGCTCTGCCTCGGCCTTCATGCGGTTGATCTCGTCCTGCGAGAGGCCGCTGGAAGCCTCGATGCGGATGGCCTGCTCCTTGCCAGTGGCCTTGTCCTTGGCCGATACCTTCAGAATACCGTTGGCATCGATGTCGAATGTCACCTCAATCTGAGGAACGCCGCGACGGGCGGGAGCGATGCCTGTGAGGTTGAACTGGCCGATTGACTTATTCTGCGAAGCCATCGGGCGTTCGCCCTGCAACACATGGATGGTCACCTCGGTCTGGTTGTCGGCAGCAGTCGAGAAGGTCTCGCTCTTCTTGCAGGGGATGGTCGTGTTGGCCTCAATGAGCTTGGTCATCACACCGCCGAGGGTCTCGATACCCAGGGTCAGAGGCGTGACATCAAGCAGCACGATGTCCTGACCGGTTTCCTGATTGAGGATAGCTCCCTGGATAGCAGCGCCTACGGCCACCACCTCGTCGGGGTTGACGCCCTTTGAAGGCTCCTTGCCGAAGTAGTTCTTTACCAGTGTCTGCACAGCGGGGATACGGCTCGAACCGCCTACGAGAATCACTTCGTCGATGTCGGCAGTAGAGATGCCTGCGTCGCGGATAGCGTTCTGACAGGGCACTAAGCAAGCCTGAATCAGGTTGTGGGCCAGCTGCTCGAACTTTGCACGGGTCAGCGTCTTCACCAAGTGCTTGGGAACGCCGCCCACGGGCATGATGTAAGGCAGGTTAATCTCCGTAGAGGTAGATGAAGACAGCTCGATCTTTGCCTTCTCGGCAGCCTCCTTCAGACGCTGCATAGCCATCGGATCGCTCTTCAGGTCGGCACCCTCGTCGTTCTTGAACTCCTGTACCAGCCAGTCGATGATAACCTGGTCGAAGTCGTCACCACCGAGGTGGGTATCACCATTGGTAGAGAGCACTTCGAACACACCACCGCCGAAGTCGAGGATTGAGATATCGAACGTACCGCCACCGAGGTCGAAGACGGCAATCTTCATGTCCTTATTCGTCTTGTCGATACCGTAGGCCAGGGCAGCAGCCGTAGGCTCGTTGACGATACGACGTACGTTCAGACCGGCAATCTGGCCAGCCTCCTTGGTGGCCTGACGCTGCGAGTCGCTGAAGTAGGCAGGTACGGTAATCACGGCCTCGGTTACTTCCTGTCCGAGATAGTCCTCGGCGGTCTTCTTCATTTTCTGAAGAATCATAGCCGAGATTTCCTGCGGGGTGTACTTACGCCCGTCGATGTCGACGCGGGGATAGCCACCCTCGTTTACTACATTAAAAGGTACGCGTGAGATTTCTTTCTCCGTCTGCTGCCAGGTCTCGCCCATGAAGCGCTTGATAGAGTAGATAGTTTTCTGCGGGTTCGTGATAGCCTGGCGCTTGGCGGGGTCGCCCACCTTACGCTCGCCGCCATCGACGAAACCAATCACTGAAGGCGTGGTACGCTTGCCTTCGCTGTTTGCAATCACCACAGGCTCGTTGCCTTCGAACACGGCCACGCAGCTGTTGGTTGTACCTAAGTCAATTCCAATAATCTTTCCCATAATATTTTCTTTTTAAAATGTTACTATTTTTGTTTTCAAATCCCTGGCTTACGCCAGCCCCTTATCAAGGATTATTCGTTTTGGGGCTTTAAGCCACTGACCTTATAGCAAAGCGCATGCCAAAAGTGTGAATATTTGAAAGAAACTGTCATTTGTCACGCCATTTTGTCACATATCCGATAATGTTGCAGTTTTTTTTGAGAAAAGTTGCAACTTTTTTGTCAAGACTGGCGATTAATTCGAAAATTTTATGTAAGTTTGCAGGCGCAATCAATGCAGAAGTCAATTCTATGATAAGGAAATTAGTTTTCATCACCGTTGTTCTCCTCCAGTCGACGCTTGCTTTGCAGGCTCAGACATGGGATCCTGACAACAAGTATTTAGTGTGGACGAAGAATGTGAAGCTCGTGCCAGAGACGAATGCCGTGGCCGAAGTTGGCGACTCGGCGGTGGCCGAGGAGCAAGTGAGCTTCGAGGACAAGTTTTTCAAGTTCTACAGCCTTTGCGAATGGATGCCCGGCATGAAGTTCATGGTGCTTCCTGAGAAGAAGGACCTGGTCATCAAGACCTTTGCCAAGCGGGAAACCGACGAGCTGGTGGGCAGCATGACGCTCCGTTACAAGATTATGGAGTATCGCGGCCATTCGGGAAAGGGGCTGCTCCATGAGCGGGTAGACTTCCACTGTATCGACGATGACACCGACTATTACTACGAGTTGCCCACGGCCACTTTCGAAGACTACTGCAACTCCAAGTTCGGCGTTCCCACCCTGGCCTATCTGGGCGATGTAGACATTGCCAACAGGGAGCTTGTCGGCAAGACGCTGCTGACCGTTGCCGAGGAATACAACATCGACACCAATTCCAACGGCTATGGCTTTGAGAAGATATCCATGCCCGAAGGCACTCCCGTCACAGTGATGGCCGTAGGCGTTGGCACCCGCCATTTCCCCGTGAAAATCATTGTCGAGGACAAGCAGGGACGCCAGTTCTTCCAGAACGTTGCTTTCAGCCGCACCAACAGCGGACTGCGCGACGAAGAGTTTGAAGAGGACAACAGGAAGCACGTGTTCCATGGCTCGTTTGTCATGGAGAGTGACAATATGGCAGTCAGCGATACCTATAAGAAATACATAGGCCAGAACGTCTATACGCTTTATGCTACCAAGATGATCGACGAGCTGGGGCAGCAGAAGAGCGTGAAGCGCATCACTCCTTTCACCATCGACCAGATTCTGGCCAAGCTCGGCACCAACTACGTCACGCTGATGATGACCGACAAGGATGGCAAAAAATGGAAGAAAGACGTGACTTTCGTGCAGGAAGACGTTGCCGGCGACATAGACGGCCGGCGTGAGGACTATTTCTTCACGCTCTTTGCCGAAGGCGATGCCCGCTATATCCGTAATGTGCGAGAAGAGAACATGGAAGCCATTCGCAAGGGCCATGTGCGCGCCGGCTTCACCGAAGAGGAGGTGCAGTTGGCCTTGGGCGAACCAGACGGCAAGGGGAAAACGAGCAACGGCCTCTACACATGGGTCTACAAGGCTGCCATTCACGAGCATCGTTGCACAGTCTACTTCTATGCGAAGTCGAGGACGGTGAAGTCGATTAAATAGCCAAGTGCTGCTGTTTGTAAGTAACTGATTTATAGTGACTTACAATCAATCTTGAATTAGGCTGCAATTCGCGTTAAATTGTCACGTAATTTAGCACGAATTGCAGCATAGTTTAGCATGAACCTTCGGGCAATTCAACCCTGTCTTCGTGAATGAATAATTATTCAGTGGGCAGAGCCATATTTATGCGAGTTGCTAAAATTGGCATTGCCAGTGGTTCCCCTGTGTGGTTATAGTGCTTAATAGGAAGCCTGGCAGGGAATGCCGGCAGCCTCGACACGGTCGCGTATGGCGTCAAGCTGTTCGTGGGTGGCCTTCCGCAGCGAGGCGTCGGGCGTCTCGCGGTCGATGGTGTAAATCATTACTTGCGAGGGTGCGATGGCCTTGACCACATCGAGCCACGGGGCCACATATTCGTCGGCCGTATTGTCGACACCGTCGCCCGTCATGAACATGGTCTGAATAATGACGTGGCCGTGAAATGCCTTCATGCCTTCGACGATGGCCTCCAGGTCATAGTGGCCAGTGGGGCGGTCCACCTTATTTATATATATAGTCGATACCGTGTCGAGCTTCAGGATGTTGTTGTCTACTCGCATCAGCGCTTTGTGGACGGCAGGACGCAGAATCTGCGTGGCGTTGCTCAGCACCGACACCTTGGCATTGGGGAAATAGTGGTCGCGCAGCCGCAGCGTGTCGTCGATAATCTCAGGGAAGTGGGGGTTGACCGTAGGCTCACCGTTGCCGGCAAAAGTCAGCACGTCGGGTGCCGGTCCGTTTTTCTGCATATCCTTCAGGCGGGCTTCGAGGGCCTTACACACCTCTTCGCGAGTAGGCATGGGTAGGGTAGGGCGGCGGTCGGCATTGAATCCGCACTCACAGTAGATGCAGTCGAACGTACATACCTTGCCGTCGGCAGGCAGCAGGTTGATGCCCAGCGAAACGCCAAGACGACGGCTGTGAACAGGCCCGAAAATGGGCGATGGATAGATAATAGTGCTCATAACGGGTGCAAAGTTACAAATAATTCATAATTTTTTATCCTTAATTCGATTTTTTTAGTTCATTATTCATAAATATTTCGTAACTTTGCAGCGAATTTACATGTAAACGTCCTATTAGCTAATGGGAAAAAAGCGGAAAACAGCCTCGCGCCGTCACGGCATGCAGGTCGTTACATTGTGCATCAGCACTACGATGGTGCTGATACTCATTGGGTTGGTGGTGCTCTCGGCATTTACCACCCACAACCTTTCCAATTACATTCGTGAGCATCTGACGGTGACGGTGATGCTCAACGACAGCGTTACGCCGCAAGAGGCGGTGGCGCTCAGACAGCAGCTGGCGGCCATGCCCTACGCTAAGCATGTGGAGTATATCAGCAAGGAGCAGGCGCTGAAGGAGCAAATAGCCGCCATGGGCAGCGACCCTTCAGAGTTTCTTGGCATGAACCCCTTCGTGGCCACCCTCGAACTGCAGGTGTTTGCCGACTATGCCAACAGCGACTCGCTATGGATGATTGCCGACGGGCTGAAGATACACCATCGCGAAGTGAGCGACGTAGCCTATCAGGAAGACCTTACCAACCAGGTGAACCACAATCTGCAGCGTGTCACGCTCGTGCTGCTGGTCTTGGCTGTGCTGCTCATCATCATCTGCTATTCGCTCATATCCAACTCGGTGCGCCTGAGCATTTACTCCCGTCGTTTTGCCATTCACACCATGAAGCTTGTGGGGGCCTCCTGGTCGTTCATTCGCTGGCCTTTCCTGCGCCAGGCGCTTGGCGTGGCCCTTGTGGCAGCCTTCTTGGCCTGTTTGGTGCTGGGCGGCGTGGTCTATGCGCTCTACACCTATCAGGAAGGGGCTGCCGAGGTGATGGGCATTCCCGTGCTGGTTGTCACGGCTGCATCGGTGCTCTTTTTCGGACTTGTCATCACCCTGCTCTGTACGTGGCTGTCGGTCAACAAGTTCCTGCGCATGAAGGCTGGGGAACTTTATAAAATATGAAAATAAAAAATATATAATATAAAATAAAAAACGAACGTGGATAAGAAGAATTTAGCATTTGGCCGGACAAACTTCATCATTCTGGCTGTGAGTATGCTGGTGGTTATCATCGGCTTTATCCTGATGGGGGGCGACGGCTCGACCGACACGGCCTATAATCCCGACATTTTCAGTGTTCGCCGCACCAAGGTGGCCCCCATTGTGTGCCTCGTTGGCTTTGTGTCGATGATTGTTGCCGTGGTCTATAAACCGAAAGAAGAAAAGGAGGTGGAGGAATGACCTGGATAGAGACCATTATCATCTCCATTGTTGAGGGACTCACCGAGTTTCTGCCCGTATCCTCGACAGGGCACATGATTATCACCCAGAACCTGTTAGGCATACCCCAGGGCGACCCCTTCGTCCATGCCTTTACTTTTATCATCCAGTTTGGCGCCATTCTCTCAGTGGTGTGCCTTTACTGGAAACGCTTTTTCCAGTTCGATAACACGCCAGTGCCGGAAGGCAGTTCAACTTGGCAGAAACTGAAGCACTGGTACTACTTCTATTGGTTGCTCATCGTCGGTGTGCTGCCTGCTGTGGTCATTGGCTTGCTTGCGAAGAAGTCGGGGCTGCTCGACTGGCTGCTCGACAGCGTCGAGGTAGTGGCTGTGATGCTCGTTCTGGGCGGTGTGTTCATGCTGTTCTGCGACAAGCTGTTCAACAAGGGCAGGGAGGACACGACGGTCAACGAGAAGCGGGCCTTCAACATTGGTCTCTACCAGTGTATCTCGGTGATTCCCGGCGTGTCGCGCTCTATGGCGACTATCGTGGGCGGCATGACGCAAGGGCTCACTCGCAAACGTGCTGCCGAGTTCTCGTTTTTCCTCGCCGTGCCCACGATGGCCGGTGCCACGCTGCTCGACCTGCTCGACCTCTTGAAGGAAGATACGGCGTGGGCCACCCCGCATAACATCACCATGCTGCTTTTAGGTTGTGTGGTAGCCTTTGTCGTGGCTTTGTTGGCCATGAAATGGTTTGTCAGCTTCCTTACTAAGTATGGTTTCAAGGCATTTGGCATCTACCGCATCATCGTTGGCGGCATTATCATCGTCCTGCTGCTGACGGGTCATTCACTTGCAATGGTCGACTAATGAACTTTCAGGAAGGCGCATTCATCTACATCAACAAGCCCTACGGCATGTCGTCGTTCGGGGCCTTGGCCTACGTCCGTACACGGCTGTCGAAGCTGCTCCACGTGAAGCGGCTCAAGACGGGCCATGCCGGCACTCTCGACCCTCTTGCCACTGGTGTGCTCATCCTCTGTACGGGCAAGGCCACCAAGCAGATTGAGGCGCTGCAATACAAGACCAAGGAATATACGGCCACCCTGCAGTTAGGGGCCACCACGCCTTCTTTCGACCGTGAGCATACGGTCGACATGACCTATCCTACGAAGCACATCACCCGTCGGCTCATTGAGCTGACGCTGCCCCGCTTCGTTGGGCAGATACAGCAAGTGCCTCCTGCCTATTCGGCCTGCAGCGTGGGCGGCGACCGTGCCTACAAATTGGCAAGAAGAGGCGAAGAAGTAGAGCTGCAAGCCAAGACGCTGCAGATAGACGAGCTGGAGCTTACCGACTTCGACCCCGCAACGATGCAGATGAGCATTCGCGTGGTGTGCGGCAAAGGAACCTATATCCGTGCCCTGGCCCGCGACATTGGCTTCGCACTGGGTAGCGGAGCTTTTCTCACAGCCCTCTGCCGCACCCGTATTGGCGATGTGCGCATAGAAGACTGCCTGACGCTCGATGAGTTTCCCCACTGGCTGGAAGGGTTGAGAGTTGAGGGTTGAGAGTTGAGGGTTGAGAGTTGAGGGTTGAGGGTTGTTGGCCACCCGTTCCATAGAAAAAACAGAAACAATAAAATAGTAAACAGATATTACATAGATGAAGTTATCACAATTCAAATTCAAGCTGCCCGAGGAGCAGATAGCACTCTACCCCCCCCACCGTGCGTTCGAGAACGAAGACGGTAGTGTGGAGCGCGTCTACAGTCGCGACATGTGCCGGCTGATGGTCGTACATCGCAAGAGCCAGCGCATTGAACTCTTCAAGAAAGACGAGAAGGGCAAGGACACCAACGAATATCTTTGCTTCCGCGACTTAGTAAACTATTTTGAGGAGGGCGACACCTTCGTGTTCAACGATTCGGCAGTCTTCCCCGCCCGTCTTTACGGTACGAAGGAGAAAACCGATGCGAAGATCGAAGTGTTCCTCCTGCGCGAGCTTAATGAGGAGCTGCGCCTCTGGGATGTGCTTGTCGAGCCGGCCCGGAAGATACGCATCGGCAACAAGCTGTTCTTCGACGGCGAAGGCCCCATGGTGGCCGAGGTCATCGACAACACCACCTCGCGAGGCCGCACACTGCGTTTCCTCTACGACTGCGACCACGAAGAGTTCAAGCGCGAGCTCTACTCCCTTGGCGAGGCACCGCTGCCCCGTTACATCGTGGATCGGCGTAAGGCCGAACCCGACGACATGGAGAACTTCCAGACAATCTTTGCCCGTCACGAAGGAGCCGTAACCGCACCCTCCACAGGTCTGCACTTCAGCAAGCAACTCATGAAGATGATGGAGATACGCGGCTTTAACTTTGCCTACGTCACCGTGCATTGCGGCCTTAGCGCCTTCGACTCCATCGAGGTGGAAGACCTTACCAAGCACAAGATGAACTCCGAGCAGATGATGGTCACCACAGAGGCTTGCGAGATTGTCAATAAGGCCAAGCAGCAGGGGCACACCGTCTGCGTGGTAGGCGTGAGCACCGCACGGGCCACCGAGACCACCGTGGGCACCGATGGCCTGCTGAAGGAATACGACGGCTGGACCAACAAGTTCATCTTCCCACCTTACGAGTTCGGCTTGTCAAACGCTATGCTCACCAATTTCTACCATCCAGAGTCGACGATGGTGATGACAACCGCAGCCTTCGGCGGCTACGACCTGGTGATGGAAGCCTACAACCAGGCCCTCGCGCATGGCTACATGTTCGGCTGCTATGGCGATGCCATGCTGCTGCTCGACGACTGAAAAGAATATAAGTAGCTGTTCAGATTTAGTTGTGTCCATCTACTTAAAAATAGGAAATAATTGAAGAGCGTTTTCTTGGGTTTAGGCTCCAACCTGGGCGACCGTCGGGCCACGCTGTGCCGGGCATACGAAGAAATAGAAAGGCTGGTGGGTCCTATCGTGGCCCGTTCAGCCTTCTACGAATCCCGTCCATGGGGGTTTCAGTCACCCCACCAGTTCCTGAACTCCGTGGTGTGCTGCCACACGTTTCTCATGCCTCGCGAGGTGCTTCGCGCCACCCAGCACGTTGAGCAGATGCTGGGGCGCACAACGAAATCGGTTGGCGGCATCTACCACGACCGCCCTATCGACATCGACATTCTCCTCTACGACAACCTGCATGTCGACGAAGCCGACCTGCGCATCCCCCATCCGCTGATGCTACAACGCGACTTCGTCATGACACCCCTGCTCGAAGTGCTGTCGGTACTCGCTGGTCGTAAAGTCCAATCTCACACAAACATTTTTTATTACGACAACGAATTAAGGCGGATTTAACGAATGATTGCGCAATGTAAATTCGTTTTAATTCGTTGTCGAAAAAAGGGCGGGAAACTTGAATTAATCATTTGCAACAAAATAAAACGCCGAAAAGTGCGTTCTATTTGTATGATGAAACGTTTATTCCCTTTTCTCCTGCTACTTGTCGGGTTGTCGGCCTGTAAGGATGACGACTCGTTTACCACGTCGCGTTCGGCGTTGCTGTCGTTTTCGACCGACACGGTGAAGATGGACACGCTCTTCTCCGGTATCGGCTCGGCCACCTATTCGTTCTGGGTGTTCAACCGCGCTGCCGACGGCCTGAGGATTTCGACCGTCAGACTGAGGCAGGGCAACCAGACGGGTTTTCGGGTGAATGTGGATGGTGCCTATCTCGACAACACGCTGGGGTCGGTGGCCAGCGACTTAGAGGTGCGCAAGGGCGACAGCATCCGAGTGTTTGTCGAGCTGACGGCCTTAGAGAATGCTCAGCTTGACCCGCAGTTAGTCGAAGACGACTTGGTGTTCAGGCTACAGAGTGGGGTGGAGCAGCGGGTGAACCTGCGGGCTTGGGCCTGGGATGCCATACAGCTGAGTGACCTTGTAGTGAGCCGCGATACGCTGATCAGGTCGGAAAAGCCATTGGTTGTCTATGGCGGCATCAGGGTCGACAGCGCCGCGACCCTTTCCATCAAGGGCACCACGCTCTATTTCCACGACAAGGCGGGCATCGATGTCTATGGCCGGCTGCTTACCGACAGTGTGCTGATGCGTGGCGACCGCTTGGATCACATGTTCGACTATCTGCCCTACGACCGGGTGAGTGGGCAGTGGGGCGGAATACGCTTGTTTGCCTCGTCGACGGGCAACGAGCTGGTGTGTACTGAGGTGCGCAATGCCCGGTATGGGGTGATATGCGACTCGGCCCTTTATAGCCCGCAGCAGATGCGCCTCTACATGGAGAACAGTATTGTTCATAACTGCAAGGGGCCCGGCGTTCAGGCGTTCAGCTCGTTTGTGGGGTTGTTAGGATGCCAGATAACCAACACGCTGGGCGATTGTGTGGCCGTCTACGGCGGTATGGCGGTGATGCAGTCGTGTACGGTGGCCCAGTTCTATCCGTTCTCTGCCGAGCGTGGTGCCGCCCTGCGCTTCAGCAATGTCTATGAGGGCAACAGCTATCCGCTCGAGGCCATGATATGCGTAGGGTCGATAGTGACGGGCTATGAGGACGACGTGGTGATGGGTGAGGCTGGCGATAGCGCCTCTCTCTTCGACTACCACTTCGAGCACTCACTGCTTCGCACCCCCGTGGTCGAAGATTCCGTGCGCTTCAAGGACATCGTCTGGGAGAGTGCGAAGGACTCTGTACAGGGGAAGCAGCACTTTGTGCTGATCGACGAGCAGAACCTGATATACGACTTCCACCTCGACTCCCTTTCTACGGCAAAGGGAATGGGTTGCTATTAACTTGAATGATTTTATGGGGGTGAGGAACATAAATCTACAAAAATCTCACGCAAATCTTTTCAAGCTGCTACGGTTGAAAAAATGTACTTCTGTTCCTATGTCAAAAAATAACAGTCTTTCTGCCCAGTCTTTCTGTCGAATAACGAAATTTTCCTCTAATTATTTGGTCAATACAAAATAACTCCGTACCTTTGCATCCGTGTTTCTGCGGAGGCACAAATTTTTGATGCTCAAATTCCACGACGAACCGCTAAATCAAACTGGATTATAGGAGCACAAACACTACTCATTGTAGCTGCGCACTAATGCGCAGACTTCAGTGTAGAGTAGTGTGGGTTTTAGCGGACCTGTCGTGGATATGCGGGGTCTGCGCTTTTTCTTATATATAATAAGGTGTTAGTACAGGCTTCCCGATTGAATGAAGCAAACATAGTATTAACCAATTATTATTATCATTATGATCAAACAACTACAAAAGGTTTTGCTCCTGCTATGCGCCCTCATAGTAGGTGGAAGTGCGTGGGCTGTGGATGTTACTTATAAATTAACTATTTCTCCAAGTGATTTTAATTCAACGAGTTATGCAGCAAATAATAATGAGAAAACATCACAGGCTGTTTGTACTACAGATGCTTCAAAAAAATATGAAGTGAAATGGACTTCTTATCAGGTCATGTTAAGTGGTACAACTAATATGCAGTGGCAAAAAAGCAAGGGTTCTATTTATAATAGTACAGACTTGGGGACTATTACAAATGTGACTGTAACAAGTAGCGCTGGCACGTTTACCACATATTATGGCACTTCTGCAGCTCCTACTTCTGGTACGACTGTCGGGAATGGTTATTTTAACGTAAAAGTAGGAGGTGCAACAGGAACGACATCAAAAGTGGAAGTGACTTTTGTTGTCTCTGAAACCCCTGCGGCAGCACTTACAAGTATATCCGTCTCTGGCCAGAAAACAGCTTTCTATGTAGGCGATTCTTTTAGTTTTGGTGGTACGGTAACAGCTCATTATGATGATTCTACAACGGATGATGTAACTGGTGATGCAACTTTTAGTGGCTATGACCTTTCAACGTCGGGGACTCAGACGGTTACTGTCACTTATAGTGGAAAGACTACGACCTATGGCATCACAGTTTCAGAGCGTCCCAAGTTTACCGTGACATACAGTGATGGCGGTTCTGTGACTGAAGAAAGTGTCGGCGCTGGCGTAACGCTGGCTTCAAGAAGCAATGTGGGCGAATATACGTTCTTAGGATGGGCAGAATCGGAAGTGGCTACTGAGACTAAGGTCGCTCCTGAATATGCTACAGGAACCTATCATCCTGCGGACAACATCACGTTGTATCCTGTCTACAAGCGTACTATTGTTTTAGAATCAGCCTTACCTAATGCTACAATGACTGTGGCTGCTTATGCCAGTGCAAATTCTTGGTCGAACACTACGCAATATACTACTATGAACATCAATGATGCTCTTACTGCAACAGCATCAAGTGGCACAAATACAGGAAAATATTACTTTTCTGATAACTCTTGGCGTATGTATAGCTCTGAATCTGCCACATTAACAATCGAAGCTGCCTCTGGATACCAACTAACTTCTGTGACATTGACTTATAGTGAGGGCGCATTCACTTATGGTGGTAGTGCCATAACAAGTGGCAGTAGTGTGGAGGTTTCTGGTACATCAGCAGTATTTGTTTGTACGACGAAGGCCTTTGTAAATTCTATTTCCGTAGGATATAAACAATCGACAACCACTTACTATGTTAGCACCCCGATTACGACGATTGACATCGCCCTGAATGCTGCTTGTACGGATGGAACGAAATACTATGGTACGTTCAGCAGTTCTCATGGTTTCGTTGTTCCCTCTGGTCTGACAGTATCGGAAATAAAGGTGGTCGACGGCAAGCTCTCAGTCACCAATTATGATGAAGATGATGTGGTTCCGGCATATACGGGCGTAATGATAGCTTCTACAAGTGCTGGTGCAAAGACTGTAACACTGGCAAGTGGCGGCACCTCAGTCCTCGGTTCTGACAACATGCTGAAGGCTTCCGGCGATGCAGGCATCACTGCCGCCAATATGACTGTGGCTGGCACGAAGTTCTACCGTCTGACGATGCACAACGGAACGGATATTGGTTTCTGGTGGGGAGCTGCCGACGGCGCCGCCTTCGATATTGCTGCCAACAAGGCTTACTTAGCTGTGCCTACGGCTGATGCCGCCCGTATTCAGGCCTTCTGGTTTGAGGACGAGGTGAATGGTATTGAC
>CAJONO010000044.1 GCA_905235905.1 uncultured Prevotella sp. | reverse complement strand
GAATTCATGCTGAATTACGAGGCAATTAAGCTTGAATTGTCGGGTAATTCAGCATGAATTGTGGCGTAATTAAGGCTGAATTATAACGCACTGGAAATCAGGGGGTTGACAACCCTTTGAAAATGAATAAATATTCATGTGATACTGGCGTTGTGCTGCCCCTGCCATGACCGAGTCTACACGCTCACTTCGGCTTTGATGTGCGGCCACGGATCGTAGTTCTTTAACTGGAAGGCGAAGAGGTAGCCAACGTCGGGGTTGATGCGCATGGTGGGCAGTGTCCGTGGCTGTCGCGGTCCCGTCAGCGTTACGATGGGATACTGTCCTAACAGAAGCTATGTCTTTTCTTTGAGCGTCCTTTCTATCATCTTTCTTGGGTTTTGTGCCTGCAAAGGTACAAAAAACGGGCGAATCATCAAACGATTCGTCCGTTTTTTTCTAATCAATTATTCGGTAGAGCCTTACACCAGATCGGCACGGCCTTTCACCTCTTCGAGCACTGCCTTGGCGATAGCGCTGCTGAGCGGTGCGTGGTGGTCGTACTCCATCGAGCTGGTGGCACGGCCGGAAGTGATGGTGCGCAGGGCGGTGACATAGCCGAACATCTCGCTCAGGGGAACCTGTGCCTTTACGACGCGGGCACCGCTGCGGCTCTCCTCCATGCCTTCCACCTGACCGCGACGCTTGTTCAGGTCGCCAATCACGTCGCCCATGTTCTCTTCGGGCGTCACCACCTCGAGCTTCATGATGGGCTCCATGAGCACGGGCTTAGCCTTGGCGCAAGCCTCCTTGTAGGCCATCTGGGCTGCAATCTCGAACGAGAGCTGGTCGGAGTCGACGGGGTGGAAACCACCATCGACCACGGTAACTTTCAGTGAGTCGAGGGGATAGCCACCGAGGATACCATTCTTCATGGCAGCCTCGAAGCCCTTCTGGATGCTGGGGATGAACTCCTTAGGAATGTTGCCACCCTTCACCTCGTTGACGAACTGCAGACCAGGATTGTTCTTCAGGTCGTAGTCTGGATCAACGGGGCCGACCTTGACGAGCATCTTAGCATACTTACCGCGACCACCCGACTGCTTCTTGTAGGTCTCATCGATCTCAACCTCCTTGGTAATGGCCTCCTTGTAGTTCACCTGGGGCTTGCCCTGGTTACACTCTACCTTGAACTCGCGCTTCAGACGGTCGATGATGATGTCGAGGTGGAGCTCACCCATACCCGAAATGATAGTCTGACCACTCTGCTCGTCGGTACGCACGGTGAACGTGGGATCCTCTTCGGCAAGCTTGGCAAGACCGTTGTCGAGCTTGGCGATGTCGGCCTGAGACTTAGGCTCTACGGCAATCGAGATCACGGTGTCGGGGAAGGTCATCGATTCGAGCACGATGGGCTTCTCCTCGTCGCAAAGAGTATCGCCAGTGCGGATGTCCTTGAAGCCTACGCCTGCGCCAATGTCGCCAGCGTCGATGCTGTCCATAGGAATCTCCTTGTTCGAGTTCATCTGGAACAGGCGGCTGATGCGCTCCTTCTTGCCCGAACGGGGGTTGAAGACGTAGCTGCCGGCCTTCACGCTGCCCGAGTAGACGCGGAAGAACACCAGACGGCCCATGTAGGGATCGGTCGCAATCTTGAATGCCAGTGCTGCCGTAGGCTCGTCCTCGCTGGGCTTGCGGTCTTCCTCTTCCTCAGTGCTGGGGTTCGTGCCCTTGATCACCTCCACGTCGACGGGAGCGGGCAGGAAAGCACAGACATAGTCGAGCAGGGGCTGCACACCCTTGTTCTTGTAAGAAGAGCCAAGCAGCATGGGCGTACACTCCATGGCGCAAGTTCCCTTTCGGATGGCGGCAATGATTTCCTCCTCAGTGATTGAGGCGGGATTGTCGAAGTATTTCTCCATCAAGGCCTCGTCGTACTCGGCGGCAGCCTCAAGCAGCTTGTTGCGCCATTCGTCGCACTCAGCCTGCAGGTCGGCGGGAATATCCTCGATGTCATACTCAGCACCCATGGTCTCGTCGTGCCACAGGATGGCCTTCATCTTGATCAGGTCTACCAGACCCTTGAAGTTCTCCTCGGCACCGATGGGCACCTGAATCACCACGGGGTTGGCACCCAGAATGTCCTTCATCTGCTGCACCGTCTCGAAGAAGTCGGCACCCGAGCGGTCCATCTTGTTCACGTAGCCTATGCGGGGCACGTTGTACTTGTCGGCCTGGCGCCACACAGTCTCACTCTGAGGCTGAACGCCGTCGGCTGCAGAGTAGGTAGCCACGGCACCGTCGAGCACACGCAGCGAGCGCTCCACCTCGGCGGTGAAGTCGACGTGTCCCGGAGTGTCAATCAGATTAATCTTGTACTTGTTTTTGTTCCACTCCCAATAGCAGGTGGTAGCAGCTGAAGTGATGGTGATACCGCGCTCCTGCTCCTGAGCCATCCAGTCCATCGTGGCGGCACCGTCGTGTACCTCGCCAATCTTGTGGGTCTTGCCTGTATAGAACAGGATGCGCTCTGAAGTGGTAGTCTTACCGGCATCGATGTGAGCCATGATGCCGATATTACGCGTCAAATGCAAATCTTGTTTTGCCATATTTTGTCGTTTGGTTGTTTTGTCGTTTGGTCGTTTGGGGCTATTCTGCTTTGTCGTTTGGTCGTTTGGGGCTATTTTGTTTGGTCGTTTAGTCGTTGTTTTCCAAACGACTAAACGACCAATAATCCAAACCACTAATAAATATTAGAAGCGGAAGTGGGCGAATGCACGGTTAGCCTCGGCCATGCGGTGCATATCCTCCTTGCGCTTGAAGGCACCACCCTGATTGTTGAAGGCGTCCATAATCTCGGCGGCCAGCTTGTCGGCCATCGACTTGCCGCTGCGCTTGCGGGCAAACGAAATCATGTTCTTCATCGACACGCTCTCCTTGCGGTCGGGGCGGATTTCGGTAGGAACCTGGAACGTAGCACCGCCAATACGGCGGCTCTTCACCTCTACCTGCGGGGTAATGTTGTCCAGTGCCTTCTTCCAGATGTCGAGGGGAGCCTGCTCGGCGTCCTTCATCTTGTTCTTCACGATTTCGAGCGAGTTGTAGAAAATCTCATAAGATTTCGACTTCTTGCCGTCGTACATCAGGTGGTTCACGAACTTTGAGACCTTCTTGTCATTGAACACGGGATCGGGCAGGATCACGCGCTTCTTTGGTTTTGCTTTTCTCATTTTGTTTTGAATGTTTTTTTGGATTCTGCTTGGGGCTGTTCTTTGTCTGCGTCTTCAACGTCCACTCTCGGACATTTACTCAACCTTTCTCTTTAGAATTCCCAGCAAAACGTTGTTTTTTTGTTTTCTTAGTCTTCTGAGTTTTGTAAGTTTTCGAGTTCTTTGCCTGCCAAATCGGCTTGGCTGAGCGTTCGAGATTTCTGAGTTTCTTCATGTCCTGAGTCTACTCTTCACCGAGCCAACTCACAAACTAACAACTCAAAAACTCACCAACTCTTCTTACTTCTTAGCTTTGGGACGCTTGGCACCGTACTTTGAGCGGCGCTGCAGGCGATTTGTCACACCGAGGGTATCGAGCGCACCGCGAACGATGTGATAGCGAACACCGGGAAGGTCCTTCACACGACCGCCACGCACCAGCACGATGCTGTGCTCCTGCAGGTTATGTCCCTCACCGGGAATGTAACTGTTGACTTCCTTCTGGTTAGTCAAACGAACACGGGCTACCTTACGCATAGCCGAATTAGGCTTCTTGGGGGTCGT
>CAJONO010000043.1 GCA_905235905.1 uncultured Prevotella sp. | reverse complement strand
GTTTACCCACGACCGTGCCGACAGCTATCAGACGACAGACCTTGAATACGTCAAAGGCTCTGATACAGAAACACAACAGACGATAGCGCCCTTGTTTACGGGCTATCGCTCGAATATCTTCGGACAGAAATTTACCTATAACCCCAATCGGCATCTGGCGTTGAATGCGGGTTTAGACTATTCATATAAAATCACCGACCGTCCCAACACTGTGCCCGACGGTTCTGCCGTCGGGGGCACCGACTACGAAATGTGCTATAAGGGCTTCCGTTGGAACGTAGGCGGCATCTATAAATTCACAAGCCGCAACAGCCTGCAGGCCGACTTCACCGTAGACCGTTTCCGCTATGGCAAGGAGTATGATGTGGAAAGTGTGGCCAACGGTTTTCCCGTTGGCACCTACGTCCAGTCAAAGAAACAACGGATGATGGAGGGCGAACTCAAGGGCATCCTCGGCCTCTCGGCTCACAGCACCACCATTTTCGGTGCCGACTGGCGCAAGGACTATCTCACGGCCACCTCGGGCAACATCGAGCAGAACGTCTATACCCTTGCCGCCTATGCTCAGCACGAGCAGCAGTTATTGAAAGGTCTCACGGCTACTATCGGACTTCGTCTGACTCACCATGAAACGTTTAACAACCACTTGACACCAAAGGCCACGCTGATGTATGCCCCAGGGAATTTCCGTTTCCGTGCTACATACTCCGCCGGTTTCCGCGCACCGGGTCTCGACGAACTCTATTACCATTATTTCGCGGTGAATCGTGGTAAGCCGCAAATCAGTTTTGGCAATCAGAACCTAAAGCCTGAGAAGAGCCATTATGTCTCGCTGAATGCCGAATATCGCGACAACGTGATAGCCGTGAGTTTGACGGGGTATCTGAACCGTATCAATGACATGGTGGTGAAACAAAACGTACCTGTTGATGAGGTATCATTGATGATGCTCAGGAAGGAGTTCCCTGAGATGACAGACGATCAGGCTGACAAGTTAACGCAGTATGCCCTCTATCAGAACAGCGACAAAGGTGACGTAAAAGGCGTTCAACTTAATGTTTCTGCGAATATCTTCCAAGGATTCAACCTCTCTGCCAACTATGTATATACTTACGCCCGCACCAAGAGTGTGTCCGACGGTTCTCCCGTCGGATCTGCTGACTGGCAGCCCCTTGAGCGTAGCATCCGCCACGCCGCTACCATCACCGCCAACTACCACCACACGTGGGGCCGCTATGGCATGAACATCAATCTAAATGGGCGCCTACAGTCCAAGACCTATTATACAGGCACTTACGAGGATGCGCCTGGCTATGGTATCTGGAACCTCCACACTACCCACACCTTCGATTGCTCGAAGTGGGCATTTGTGGAACCCAGCATCGGCATCGACAATCTTTTCGACAGAGTGGATCGTCGCATCGACTCTTCCACCCGTAAGTATGCCCTCTACTCCCCCGGCCGCATGCTGGTCGTTGGTTTAAAAGTTCGGTTCAAGCAATAAATTGTAAATAGTAAATAGTAAATTGTCAAATAGTAAACTGAATATACGTGTATTATTATATAAGTTTTGGAAAATGGAGGTTTGTCGTGAGATTATACCTCCTTTTCATTTTTATTTCGTAACTTTGTCTTCGCCGAAATGAGCGGATAGACCGACGGACAAAGAATGACAACAGCACTGCGGGCGAGGATGACAAGACGATGGTGAGCACCAATCGTCCGGCGCATCTTCGCCCGATTTCGTAAGATTTAACGCACTAATCGCACGATAATTGGAAATAATTGCTTACCTTTGCACCCGAAACGTTTCAAACATCATAATTATGGTAGACTTAAAGAACCCGAAGTGGGAGGATTTCCACATCACCAAGTCCGTCAGGCGTGAACTGAAGCCTGGCGAGAAGATACGCTGTGGCATTTACCGTGCCAAGCCTGGCAGCCCCAAGCCGGAGTACAAGCAGCACCGTATTGTCAAACTTCCAGAAGGATTCTTCGATGGGCAAATTCAAACAGGAGTACACAGAAACGGCTAATGCCATCGTTTCTCACGCCATTGTCATGCCACCCGTCGCTATGGAGGATGGCCAGTTGCCCCCTCTCTATTATTTCACCAACAATGCGGCATGGGATACGGGGGCGCAGTTCTCTTTCATTTCGCCTCGTGTAGTTGAAGGACTTGGCCTCAAGCCCCACGGCAAGGCGGCTTACATGGGCATTGGCGGCGACCAAGTTTCAAATACTTACTTGGTACACATTGGCCTCTCGAACGGCGAACTCATTACCGAGCACGAAGTTTATTGCGGCGACATTGATGACTACGACCTTTTGCTTGGTATGGATATTATCGTTCAGACCGACTTTGTAATCACCAACAAGGACGGCAAGACAACCTTCCAGTTCCGCACACCCAGCGAGGGCGGCGTGGAGCTGTAAAACCAAACAAAGACTAATCCTTATCTTATGCCACCGCTCACCTACATACACGCTTCTGAGGCTGCCCGCACGACGGCGGGCGGCGGGGCGGCGGACGCGATGCAGAAAGTG
>CAJONO010000042.1 GCA_905235905.1 uncultured Prevotella sp. | reverse complement strand
TTACCCGCACATTTGCCATTATTCCGACCAATACTGCCGACCGCACCCTCTCAAGCTATCGCTATTGGTTCGACAGCGACGAGGCCAATATTCAGACAGGCACAATGACGGGCAACACCTTTACGATGGACGTACCAACGGAAGGACTCTCCAATTGGTTCCATCTCTTGCATTATCAGGTGCAAGACGTTTCTGGGCAGTGGAGTCCTGTATTCACCCGTACCTTTGTTATCATCCCACAGGAAACTTCAGGCAACCGTGACTTGACGGGTCAGCCATATCGCTATTGGTACGATGATGACGACAATCAGATGCAGACGGGTACATTAGCAGGTAATGTGTTGGAGTTGGAGGCTGCTATGGATTCACTTTCCTCTGGCGTTCACATGTTCCATCTGCAAGTGCAAGATAATCAAGGAAACTGGAGTCCTGCTCTTTCCAGAAAGTTCCTTGGAGGTAACCAGCTTGGCGTTATTCTGCCTTGGGGATACGAGTGGGCGTGGGAGTCAAAGTACAGATTAACAGAAGGACGTAGTAACTATGCAGAACCGGCAGAAGATGCAAACGGACATAAATGGACGGAAGTGGACTACGATGATTCTTCATGGCAGACGCTGACCGGACCTATGGCCAATAGCAGCGACCGCTTCGACGAGGTAAACTATATCTGGGAGGGTGATGACAATTGTTTCAATCTGCGTCGCACATTCCAGATGGATAGTATTCCTGAGGGCAAGTATCAGTTGTTGATGGCCCACGACGATGGTGTGAAAGTGTATCTGAATGGCCAGCAGGTAGTTGACGATGCGTCTTATGGCATGTCATTCACCTACGATATTCCTCAGAGTGCTTTTGTCGTTGGCGAGAATATTCTTGCTATTTACGTAGAAGAGAATTCAGGCAATCAATACCTCGACTACTGTCTGCGCTATGTAGAAACGACAAAGGTGAAAAGCATCACCCTTAACGAGAACTTCATTGAACTGGCTGGCGGCAAGCGCTTCATGCTGAAGGCGACGGTGCTACCTGAGGAGGTGGAGAATAAGGCTGTCACATGGACAGTTGCCAACGACGGCATAGCCAGCGTCAGTCAGAATGGTGTAGTGTGCGGTTTAAAGAAGGGTATCACTACCGTTACTGTTGCTTCTGTTGCCAATCCGAAAATCACGGCAACTTGTACTGTCAACGTGACCAGCGACAAGCAGGAAAGTGTGGTCAACTTGCCTGACATAGCATTCGAGTTCTTCTACGATGCCGCCGACTACGACGAGGCAACGCATAGCATTCCTAACCATCCCAAAGCTACATTGGCCGACTGGAATATGCAGTTGACTGCAGATTTGCCTGAATATGATGGTGAGCAGCTAATCATCAACGGTAACTGTCAGGGTTACATCGACAAGTGGCCTCAATGGGCTACAGAGTCGGGAGCATACTTCTACCGGCATGGTCAGGACAACATGACAATCATTGCAAAGGTTAAACCGAAACTTGATGCAGAATCATGCGACTTTATCAGTAACCGTGGTGGAGGTTACAATTATATGTTCCGTGTGGGCAACCGTAACCGCTTCTATCTTCATACCGCAGATGCCTATGACGAGAAACGCTCCATATTGTTTGGCAATGACAGCGCACAAGTGATAGTTGCGCGTGCCAACGGAGTAGAAAATTATATACAAATAGACAATCTGACTACGGGCGAGACGCTACGTTATGAAGGCGTGAACTGGGGTGGAAACAACAATGTATTCAACTTCTTCAATAACTGTGGTTCTGAATACTATCACGGCGGTTTCTATTGGGCTTACTATTCGTTCGAGTATTTGCAGGATGACGAAGTGAATGCCGTAGTGGCTGCAACAGGCAGTTCGACAGCCCCCATTGCGGAACCCTACGCCGTGCTGAGCAACGACAACACCATGCTCACGTTCTACTACGACGACCAGAAAGAAAAGCGAAACGGAATGGATGTCGGGCCATTCGACAAGCAAGAACAGCGTCCTTGGAACAGCTATTGTATGGATATAACTACGGTAGAGTTCGATGCGTCTTTTGCCGACTGCACGTCACTGGCCAGTACATCGTTTTGGTTCAGTCACTGCGAAGTTCTCACAACCATTAATGGTCTTAATAACCTGAATACGGTCAACATCACTGACATGGGAGCAATGTTTTATTACTGCTATGGCCTGACAAGTCTTGACCTCAGTACCTTCAATACGGCAAATGTAACAAACATGTCGGCCATGTTTGAGAATTGCAGTTACCTGACACATCTTGACGTGAGCAGTTTCAACACAGCAAAGGTGACGAACATGGCCAGAATGTTCTTCAATTGCAACAGGCTTCCTGATCTCAACGTCAGCAATTTCAATACTGCCAATGTAGAGTATATGGAGCAAATGTTCTATGGATGTACAAATTTAACGGAACTTGATGTAAGCAATTTCAGTACTGACAATGTCGTATATATGGACGGCATGTTCTACTATTGCCCCAACCTTAAAACAATATATGTGGGCGATGGTTGGACTACAAACAAAGTCGTTGCTGGTAAGGATATGTTTACAGGCTGCACCGTTCTTGTTGGTGGCAACGGAACAGTCTACGACGGCAACCACACTGACTATACCTACGCCCACATTGATGGCGGCAGTGCTAATCCAGGCTATTTTACTCCTAAGAATGGATATGGAATGGCTGCTACACCTGTATTTACCTATGAAGACAACAAGGTCTATATCACTTCTGCTACCGAGGGCGCAACTATTCACTATACATTAGACGGAACAACACCAGATGCCGAAAGTCCCATTTATAGTGATGCTTTGACAATGACCAGTGATTGCACAATAAAAGCTATCGCCATGAAAGATGGTTACACGCCCTCTGCTGTTACAAGTTACGAGTTCCATGCCGAGAATGTGACGGTGGCAACGCCTCAAATATCCTCTTATAATAATAAGATAGGTATCAGCACCGCCACGGAGCAGGCCGTCATTCACTATACGCTCGACGGCACTGAACCCACAGCAGAGAGTGCTGTGTATAGTGACAGCATCACCGTTACAGAGAACTGCACCGTCAAGGCCATCGCCCTGCGCGAGAACTGGTTCGACTCGCAGGTGGCGACGTTCGAGGTGGACTGGTTCAAGGTGGCAGATGTCACGTTTGTTCAGAATGGAAATCAGATAATACTCTCTACGACAACGGAGGGAGCCATCATCTACTACTCGTTGGATGGCAGCGAGCCAGGCATTAAATGTGAGGACGTACTGACGATGACAGGCGACTGCACTATTACGGCTCTTGCCACGAAGGACGGTTACACGCCGTCGGCCACGACCACTTACGAGTTCCATGCTGACGGTGTGACGGTGGCAACTCCAGTGATTGCTCGTAATGGCAACCGTATCGGCATGAGTACAACGACGGAGCTGGCTACTATCCACTACACGCTCGACGGCACTGAACCCACAGCAGAGAGTGCTGTGTATGGTGACAGCATCACTGTCACGGAGAACTGCACCGTCAAGGCCATCGCCCTGCGCGAGAACTGGTTCGACTCGGAGGTGGCGACGTTCGAGGTAGACTGGTTCGTGGCTGTCCCACCCACCATTGCCCTGTCCTACAACGGACGAGAGGTGACGATGACGAGCGACGCTGAGGATGCGAGCATCTTCTACACCCTCAATGGCAGCGAACCGACTGTGGAGAGTTTGAAGTATGAGGGAGAACCCGTGAGGCTGACCGACCTCTGCACGGTGAAAGCCTTTGCCACGGCAGAGGGCAGGGAGGCATCGGAGGTATCGACGCTGGTAGTACACGGTCTTTTCGATGGCGTGACGGCGCACATCGGCGAGGGCGGTTCCATCGGGGAGGCCTTCCAGTGGTGCGGCGGCATTGTCGGGGCTGAAAACCTGGCCGCCATCATCTGGAGTCGCAAGGATGACTTCCCCGCCGATGCGGCTGCCAGCATTCAGAACCCCAACCTCCTGCTCTACGTCAGCGACTACATGCAGGCTTTGCGTTCGGGCATACAGAATGTGGTGGCAGATGGGATGGCACAGCGCATCACGCTGACGGACAACGTCAAGGAGGACGGCACACGGGGACCCGCAGCCTTCTTCGTGCCAAGGGCCTTCCGCGTACAGAATGAGATCAGCTACACCCACACCTATTCACAGACCACCCAAACGGGCGAGTGCCGGGGCTGGGAAACCATCGCGCTGCCCTTCGACGTGCAGACCATCACCCATGAGACCAACGGCGACTGCGTACCCTTCCGCAGCTATTCGGCAGGCAAGAAGCCGTTCTGGCTCTGTCGCCTCACGGAGCAGGGCTTTGTAGATGCAGACAGTATACGTGCTGGCATACCTTATATCATCTCTATGCCCAACAGCGACCAGTACTCGCCCTACTATCGGTTGGCCGGAAAGTTGAAGTTCGTCGCCCGTGGAGTCACAGTCCCAGCCTCACGCCCCCAGGCCGACCAGCGCGGCGATTACCGGTTCGTTCCAGCCTTCTGCCGGGTGGCAGCTGCCGACACCGTCTATGCGCTGAACGTGGGCGAGGAGCGCTACGGCCATGCCGAGGGCAGCATCTTCATTTCCGGCCACAGCGACGTGTATCCCTTCCAGGCCTACCGCACTGCGGCATCGGCAGGCGTCAGATACCTGAGCATTGCCGATGAACTGGGCGGAAACGCTACGCAGGGCATCGAGGCATTCGGCATTGAGCGGAAGGATGGCACTATTTACAACCTGCAGGGTCTGCCCGTCGAGGCGATGGGGAAGGGTGTGTATATCCGCAACAGAAAGAAAATCATTAACCACTAACCGAAAAGACCATGAAGAGATTGCTATTGATCATAATGGCTGTTGTTGCGCTGAGCCTCAGTGCTCTGGCACAGGGCATGCAGGTGGAGAGCTTCCGCCTTTTGGAGAACGACCTGACGGCCAACCGGCGCGGCACCATGCGCACTGACAAAAACGGCGAGACGGCGGCACTCATCAAGATTGTGTGCCCTGAGAAGGGATTCGCGTTCGACGGCGGCTCGTTAGGCATCGTGGGAACCGTCGACAAGCCCGGCGAGACGTGGCTCTACGTGCCCCGCTACGCCCAGAAGCTGACCATCTCGCACAAATACTTCGGTGTGCTGCGCGACTACGTCTATCCCATCACCATCGAGGGGGGGCGCACCTACGAGCTGCTGCTCGACATAGGCACGGGCCGCTACGTGACCATCACCTCGCAACTGGCCGAGGCCGACGTGACCATCGACGGCAAGCATGCCGGTCCTGCCCCCGTCTACAATCGCTACCTGAGCTTCGGCCCGCATGAGTTCAAGGCCATCAAGGGCCACCATGAAGGAACCCTGCAAGTGGACGTGACACAGGACACCAGGCGGGGCGAAGTGTTCCATATTGGCATGCAGGACATGTCGTTCCTGTATGGCGATGTGACGGTGAGCGTGGCCGACGGCGCCGACATCTTCTTCGAGGGTCGCAAAGTGGGAGCCGGAACGTGGAGCACCCAGCTGAAGGAGGGTGCCTATTTCGTAGAGACCATCCGCGAGAACAGCGACACCGCACAGACATCGTTCAACGTGGTACGGGGACAGCGCAACGACATCACGGCCAATGCCCCCACGCCCCATACGGGCTACCTGAGCATCTATACCCATCCGCGCAACGTGCAGGCCCTCTACGACGGGCGGACGGCCATCGACCTCTCACAGACGCAGTCGCTGCCCGTGGGCCGGCACGAGCTGCAGTTCTCGAAGAAGGGATATGTGAGCCAGTCGCACACCTACCACATAGAGCGCAACCAGACCACCCGCGACACCATCCAGCTGGAGCGCGTGACCTACGTGCGCCCGCTGGCCTTCTACTTCGGTGCCGGCTACACGGTGTCGGCGCTTGGCGGCATTAGCGGCATCCTGGGCGCGGTGTTCCAGCGGCACGACCTGCAGCTCGGCTACACCTTCGGCATGACAGAGTCGGACCCCGTCTACTGGTATGACGACGGTGGCCACTGGCTGTCGACCGTGGCCTACAGGCAGAGCACACTGTCGGTCCGCTACGGCTACCAGCTGAACCTGACGCGCCAGTTAGCCATCACCCCGCAGGCTGGTTACAGCATGCACATGCTAAGCAGCACCGTGAAGGCCGGCGAGGGCAATTACGGCAACAGTGGTAAGGCGGGCTGCCTGACGCTGGGCGTGAAGCTGCTCTTGGTGCCCATGCAGCACTTCTACGTGTTTGCCGCTCCTGAGTATGGCGTGGTGCTGAGCCAGGATGCCTACTACAAGCATGCCTCCGACATAGCGGGCTTCAAGGCCGGTGGCTTTGCCATGAGCGCGGGCCTGCTGTTCAGCTTCTGAAAAATAAAAAAAATAAAAAAATATATGATTATCCGCAATCGTACCACCAATGGCCTGAAAGGCCAATACCTCATAGCCCAGGGCAACGCCCTGGGTACAGGGATATGG
>CAJONO010000041.1 GCA_905235905.1 uncultured Prevotella sp. | reverse complement strand
TGACAGGACTCGAACCTGCGACAGCCTGGTCCCAAACCAGGAACGCTACCAACTGCGCTACACCTCGATTTTGCGGGTGCAAAGGTAATTATTTTAGTTCATAGTTCATAGTTCATAGTTCATAAATCTTCTGAACATTAGCATAGTTTAACATTCATCAAGCCATCATCAACTATCAACTATAAACTATGAACTACAAACTATTTTATAATTCCCTGCTCTACGAAAATTTTCTTCAGGGCAATCACTGAGCGTTCTACTTGCTCCTCGGTATGAGTGGCCATCAGAGCATAGCGCACAAGCGTGTCTTGAGGAGCGCAAGCAGGCGGGATGACGGGATTGATGAACACACCAGCATTGAAAGCCAGGGCGGTCACGAGGAACGTCTTTTCCGTATCGCGCACATAGAGTGGAATAATGGGACTCTCGGTATCGCCAATCTCGAACCCTTCCTCACGGAATCGCTTCAAGGCATAGTTGGTAACCTTCCACAGCTTCTCAATTCGTTCTGGTTCCTGCTGGATAATGTGCAGAGCCTCGAGTGCGGCAGCTGTTGCGGCAGGAGTGTTCGAGGCCGAGAAGATATAGGTACGGCAAGTGTGGCGCAGCCAGTTAATGGTATCGCTGTCGGCAGCAATGAAACCACCGATGCTGGCGAGCGACTTCGAGAACGTGCCCATGATAAGGTCGACATCCTTTGTCAAGCCGAAGTGGTCGCAAACGCCACGCCCTTGATGACCAAAGACACCAATGCCGTGAGCCTCGTCGACCATTACCGAGCAGTTGTACTTGTACTTCAGCTCAATAATCTCAGGCAGCTTGGCCAAGTCGCCCTCCATTGAGAACAGCCCGTCGACCACGATTAGCTTGATGGCTTCCTGCGGCAGTTTCTGCAGTACGCGCTCCAAGTCCTCCATGTCGTTGTGCTTGTAGTGCAGCTGGCGGGCAAAAGCCAGCCGGCGGCCATCGACAATCGAGGCATGGTCGCGGTCGTCACAAATGACATAGTCGTCCTTACTGAGCAACGCAGGAATGACGCCTTGGTTCACACTGAACCCCGTTGAAAGGCAAAGGCAATCGTCCTTGCCAATAAACTGGGCTATTTCCTTTTCTAACTGCAAGTGCAAATCGAGCGTACCGTTCAGGAAACGACTGCCGGCACAGCCAGTGCCATATTTGTCGAGTGCCTCCTTTGCCTTGTCAATAATGCGTTGGTCGCCCGTCAGGCCTGTGTAGGCATTCGAACCAAACATCAGCACCTTGTGGCCGCCCATTTCAACTTCTGTGCCCTGTTTGCCAGTGATGGCGCGGAAATAAGGATAGACTCCCTTGGCCATGAACTCCTGCGGCAAACGATAAGACTTGTATCTTTCTTGTAATTGTCCCATATAAATTTATAGGTGTTTCATTTACTTTTAGGCTGCAAAGTTACATAAAAATATTCAAATCATGCGATTTTTTGATAATATTTGTAAGATTTCCTCAAATTTCTCTCCTTTTGAGGCTTTTTTTCACACAAAATTAGTAAATTTGCATCGTATGAAGGAAGAAAAGACACATGTCACGTTCATTGTGAATCCCATTTCGGGCACACAGTCGAAGAACGACTTTCCGGCAATGGTCGAGCAGATTATCGATGGTACGCGCTTCGACTATCAGATTTGCTTCACGGAGTATGCCGGTCATGCTGCCGTCATGGCGCGTGAATGTACACAACGGGGCACCGATATCTGTGTGGCAGTGGGTGGCGACGGCACCGTGAACGAAGTAGCCCGCTCGCTCGTCCACACACAGACCGCCTTGGGCATTGTTCCCCTGGGCAGTGGCAACGGTCTCGGTCGCCACCTATGCCTGCCGATGGATGCCAGGAAAGCCCTTGAAATCATCAATATCGGCAAGATTGAGACGTTCGACTACGGAATTGTCAACGACATGCCGTTCTTCTGCACCTGTGGAATGGGCTTCGATGCTTTCATCTCCCTCAAGTTTGCCGAAGCCGGCAAGCGAGGTCCCATCACCTATGTGGAGAACGTACTGAGGGAGGGACTGAAATACAAGCCAGAGACCTATTTGGTAGAAGACGAGAGCGGTGCCCACCATCACAAGGCGTTCCTCATTGCCTGTGCCAACGCAGCCCAGTATGGCAATAATGCCTACATAGCCCCTGGTGCTTCCATGAAAGACGGCTGGATGGACGTAATCATCATGGAGCCTTTCGACGTGCTCGATGCACCCACCATTGCCTACGACCTGTTCTCGAAGACGCTAAACCAGAACTCGAAAATCAAGACTTTCAAGGCCAAGCGCATACACATTCACCGAAAGGCCCCCGGAGCCATTCACTATGACGGCGACCCCATCATGACCAATGCCGATGTCGACGTTGAGCTGAAGCCCTTAGGCATACACATCGTGGTCAACCCAGATGCCATTGAGGACAGCGCACAGCCTAACCCTATGCTCAACGCCTTCAGCGATTTCTTTAATAATATAAATAATGTACGCGAGGACATAGTGCGTGGAGGCCGGCGCATCCACATTCTCAACAAGCTGATGCTCCGTCGCCTTTCCCGGATATAGCCCCGCAAAGTCACAAGCCAACCCCAAACACCCAGCCAATGCAAACCCTTATCGTCGTCATCATCCTGTTTGCAGCATGTGCCTACAGCGCTTGGCGCATCGGCAAAACCATTAGGCGCGGCAAAAACCAATGCACCCAGTGCAACGGCTGCCAGTGTGCAGGATGCTGCGGTCAGAGAAAATTGGCATGATATTTGCAAAGCACACAGTCAGAAGTCTAATCGATTTTTTGAGAATATGCAAAAAGGTAACATCGGGGTTACGACCGAGAACATCTTCCCCGTCATCAAAAAGTTTCTCTACAGTGACCATGAGATATTCCTGCGCGAGATGGTATCGAATGCCATTGATGCCACGCAGAAGATGAAGACCCTCGCTGAGAAGGGTGAGTACAAGGACGAGCTGGGCGACCTCACTGTGCGTATCAGCCTCGATGCCGACAAGGGCACCATCACCATCAGCGACCGCGGTATCGGCATGACCGAGGAGGAAATCGACAAGTACATCAACCAGATAGCCTTCTCAGGCGTTACCGACTTCCTCGAGAAGTACAAGGACAACGCCAACAACATCATCGGCCACTTCGGCCTCGGCTTCTACTCCAGCTTCATGGTGTCGAAGAAAGTGGAGATTATTACCAAGTCGTACAAGGAAGGCTCGAAGGCCGTGAAATGGAGCTGCGACGGCTCGCCAGCCTACGAGATTGACGAGGCCGAGCGCGACAGTCGCGGTTCGGACATCATCCTCTACATCGACGACGACTGCAAGGAGTTCCTCGACAAGAGCAAAATTGAAGGCCTGCTACAGAAGTACTGCAAGTTCCTGCCCGTGCCCGTGGCTTTCGGCAAGAAGCAGGAGTGGAGCAAGGACGAGAGCAAGATGGTGGATACCGCCGAGGACAATATTATAAATAATGTGGAGCCGCTGTGGACGAAGACACCCTCGACGCTGAAGGACGAGGACTACAAGTCGTTCTACCGTACGCTCTACCCCATGCACGACGAGCCGCTGTTCTGGATTCACCTGAACGTCGACTACCCCTTCAACCTCACTGGCATTCTCTATTTCCCGAAAATCAAAAGCAACATCGAGA
Organism: uncultured Prevotella sp.; assembly: GCA_905235905.1. Taxonomy (GTDB): domain Bacteria; phylum Bacteroidota; class Bacteroidia; order Bacteroidales; family Bacteroidaceae; genus Prevotella. The sequence goes on along the minus strand of CAJONO010000041.1, from coordinate 1,831 downwards.
TTCAGCGCAACAAGATTCAGCTCTACTGCAATCAGGTGTTCGTGACCGACCAGGTGGAAGGCATCGTGCCTGAGTTCCTCACGCTGCTGCACGGAGTGATCGACTCGCCCGACATTCCCCTGAACGTCAGCCGTTCCTACTTGCAGAGCGACCGCGAGGTAAAGAAGATTTCGACCTACATCACAAAGAAGGTGGCCGACCGCCTGAAGGCTATCTTCAACGAGGACCGCAAGGCCTACGAAGGGAAGTGGGACGACCTGAAGCTGTTTATCAACTACGGCATCCTGACCGAGCAGGACTTCTACGACCGTGCCAAGGACTTCTCACTGTTCAAGGACACGGAAGGCAAGTACTTCACCTTCGACGAGTACCGCAAGCTCATCGAGGCCTCGCAGAAGGACAAGGACGACCAGCTCGTCTATCTCTATGCCACCGACAAGGAAGAGCAGTACAGCTATATCAAGGCTGCCCAGGACAAGGGCTACTCGGTGCTGCTGTTCGACGGTCAGCTCGACGTGCCCTGCATACAGACGCTGGAACAGAAGTTCGAGAAGAGCCGCTTCACCCGTGTCGATGCCGACATCGTAGACCGGCTCATCGTGAAGAGCGACGACAAGAAGAGCAGTCTGTCAGACCAGGAGCGTGACAATCTGTCAGCCGTCTTCCAGTCGCAACTGCCCAAGATGGACAAGGCCGAGTTCCTCATCGAAGTCGATGCCCTCGGCGAAGAGCAACGCCCCGTGGTCATCACGCAGAATGAGTGGATGCGCCGCATGAAGGAGATGAGCCGCTACCAGAGTGGCATGGGATTCTACGGACAGATGCCCGACTCGTTCAACCTCGTGCTCAACAGCGACCACCGCTTGGTCAAGGACGTACTCTCAACTCTCAACTCTCAACTCTCAACCCAATTAGCGCCGATTGAGAGCGAGATCAAGGGTCAGGAGGCCCGTTTGGCAGCCCTGAATCAGAAGACAGACAAGAAGAAGCCCGAGGAGATTACGCAGGAAGAGAAGGACGACAAGGCTAACACGCAGAAGGCCATCGACGAGCAGAAGGACAAGAAACAACAGCTCATCAATGAATATGCGCAGAAGAACGACATCGTACATCAGCTCATCGACCTCGCCCTGCTGCAGAACGGCATGCTAAAAGGCGAAGCCCTCGACAAGTTCCTGAAGCGTAGCGTGGAACTTATTAAGGGATAGCCCCCACACCACCATCCCCCTTTGCATGCAGCCCTGTACTGACCACATTTTCAGGACAGGGCTGCTTTCGCTTTTTACGTATTTAGAATGTCATCATCATACGGAATATATTTGCACTTTAACAACCCTGTTAAATCGTTGATTTACAGTACGTTATAATTCACACCAAATTACGTTCCAATTCATGCTGAATTACGCGGCAATTCAGCCTGAATTGCATCGTAATTCATGCTGAATTTCAAACGCGTTTCCGTGAAGCCTCAAAATGCAAGAATATGCAGACTTCATTTTTCTGATTCCTATCTTTAACCAAACACGCCTGCGGAAGGCGTGGGTGGCCTCCGCAGGCGTGTTGAGGGTTTCTACATCGGTTTTTACCAGGCTTCGTCCCATACACTGCCGGTAGTGGACTGACCCTCGCCGGGCAGTTCGAGCCTGTCATCAGTATCGAGACCAGTGGTGCTGACGCTAGTTACTGAAACTAACAAAAGATTCTGCTCCTCGTCGGCCTCAAAGAATTCCATTGCGGGCTTCAAATATTCTTTCTTTGTCATAGTTGTGCCCTCCATTTATTTAATGATTACCTTTTTGCCGCTCACTACGTACACGCCCTTCTGAGCGGT
>CAJONO010000040.1 GCA_905235905.1 uncultured Prevotella sp. | reverse complement strand
TGCCTGACCTGTGGCGCAATGGCTCAGCAGCGCCGTCCTATTGACAACGAGCACCCACTGTGGATGATTCACATAGACGTGTGGAACGCTGCCGACCCACAGAAGATTATTGACCTGGTGCCCGACGACATCAAACCGTGGGTGTGTATGAACCTCTCGCTTTCCTGCCAGTATGACAAGGACAATAACGTCTATAAGATGCCGCGCTCGGCGGTGCGCACGTATAAGTCGTGGGCTTCGGTATGCCAACAGAACGGAATGTGGTTTACCTGCCAGCCGGCCTCTGGCGGTCGCACGCATCTTCAGACCACCGACTTAGAGACATTTGAATATTTCTTCAAGCGTTATCCCAATTTCCTCGGCTGGAACTTTGCCGAACAGTTCTGGGGATTCGATGACAACGATATGGGTTCGGCCACGCAGACAGGACAGATAGCGCTGTTTGCCGAATTAGTAAAGATGTCGCACGAGTACGGCGGCTTCCTCACCATCTCGTTCTGTGGCAACATCTGGAGCCACGGCCTGAGTCCTGTGGGCATGATGAAGCGCAACAGCAATCTGCTGAAAGCCTGCCGCGCATATCCAGAGGCCATTCTCTGGCTCTACAAGTACACACAGCCGTGGTGCTTCTACAATGCGGAGAGCGTCACCATTTCTCCCTTCATCAGTGGTTTGGCAAAGAACTACGGTGTGCGCTACGACCGCTGCGGCTGGTGCGGCGCCATGGACCAGGCAGTCGGTCAGAACAAAGCGAAGTATCCTATTGCGGCCGGTATCGGTTCCACGATGGAACAGTGCGGCATCAATGGCGGTGCCGTGTGGGACGGTCCGGAGACTATTCCCGACGAGTGTTTCAAGGAGGCAGCCAAGAGCACAGTCGATGGCTATACGCGCCGCAACTGGACCACCTACGAGGGCTTCCGAGGGGCTTGGATTGATATGTGGCGTAAGGTCATTGACGGCACCATCTATATTCCTACGCGCAAGGAGGTGGTCGATAGCACACGCATTGCCATCATTGCCAACACCACATCGGGCAGCGATGAGGACAAATATGCCACATGGGGCACACTCTTCGACGGTCTCTACAAGCAGGATGACCCCACTAACAAAGGTGATGGCCAGTGGATGAACAACAACTGCTACTTCAAGAGCACAGGTCGTTATCGTACCATTCCCCTTTGCGTAGAGCTCTACGACTCGCTGGCTAAGACCATCCCCGTGCAAATGAAACGTGCCACGGCCAAGTCGAACTGGAGCACTGTCAGCAAAAAGCAGAAAGTCTTCAACGAGCAGTACCCCGTGCTGTCAGAGGGCGACCTCTTCGTCAGCCGTGTGCAGAACCAGCTTGTCACCTATATGCCCTACACCTACCTGAACAGCAAGCGTACAGCGACAGGCCGCGTGCCTCTACTCTACAACACCTGCGACTCGCTGACGCTGACCTTGGGTATGCTTGGTAGTGGCATCGTGCGTGAATACGTCGACCACATCGACTTCTACTTGAATAACTATCGAACCGACACCACAACCGTTGTAGCCGAGACCATCGTCATCAAAGGAGCCACCGCCGAACCCTCGTACACCATGAAGAAGGGATTGCTGGCAACAGGTAGTGCCTCGGCACAATGGGATGCCGAGACATCTACCTACACGCTGACAGTGAAGCACAAAGGCGGTGTTGATGTCACTGTCAACTGCGCAGGTAGTGCTACGGATTGCAAGACCGATGCGCCAGTCCTTACGTCATTACCGCAACCTCAGCAACCTGAAGCATACCACGGCTCCATCATCATCGAGGCAGAGAACATGGACTATAAGAATGTGAAGGAAATCAAACTCGTGAATCCATACGTCAATTACTTCCCAGACATTGTCGAGTTTGCCGGCAACGGTTTTGTTGATATGGGCACCAGCACCAGTGGCACCCTGCGCCATCAACTCACACTCCATAATGGCGAAGAGGGCGATTACCGCATCTCCGTGCGCTACTCCAACTCCAGTAAGGTCGGCAAGATGAAAGCCACCGTCAACGGCGCCGCCACCCAGCTCGACATTGAGAAGACCGCAAAAAATGACTGGCACAAGGCCACCTTCACCGCCACGCTGAAAGCTGGCAAGAACAATCTCCTGCTGACCAACACCAGCGGCATATCCATGTACATTGACCAAATTATCTATACCCCTGCTGACGTGGAGGCCGAGCAATATCAGATATTCGTGCGCAAGGCCAACTACGGCTCTTTGACTGCTGATGTCACCGAAGCTGTCGAGGGGCAGACCGTCACGTTGAACATCGAGGCCAACAGCGGCTACGGACTGAAGGAGCTGCGTGTCATCAACGGCGTGAACTTCACCATGGGAACCAACATCAGTCTTGAGACGCTCTCCAACGGCAATTCGCGTCTGACCTTCACCATGCCAGATGACATCGTCACCCTCCAGCCTGTTTTTGCCAAGGGAGAAAACGTTGTCGATGGCATCAGCATAGTCAATGCCGACGGCACGGCATCTACCGTTGTCTACGACCTGCGTGGTCATCGCTACAACGGCAACAACTCGTTCCGTCCCGGCATTTATATTAAGAACGGGAAAAAGGTCATGATTAAGTGAGGGAAGAACCGAGCGTTTTCACTTCATCTGTTTTCTAAACTCATTAGGTGACTTTCCGAAGGCGCGGCGACAGAACTTGCCGCTCACCTCGCGGGTTACCTTTGTCAGGTAGTTGGGCGACACACAGAGTTCCTGGGCGTAGGTATCCACCAGCTGGTGCTTCACGTGGCGGGTGGTCAGCAGTTCGAGGAACCGCTTGAAGAGGGCCGACTTCTGGTTGGTGATGCCCTCGGTCTCTATGACAGGCACATCGGCCAGCATCTTTTCCAGATAGTCGAACAGGACGGCCTGCAGGATGGCATGTACCACCTCGTGGTGGAAACGCCGCTCATGCTGCTGCATCTTAAAATAATATGATTATCCGCAATCGTACCACCAATGGCCTGAAAGGCCAATACCTCATAGCCCAGGGCAACGCCCTGGGTACAGGGATATG
>CAJONO010000039.1 GCA_905235905.1 uncultured Prevotella sp. | reverse complement strand
GCATCGACTACAAGACGATCTGGAGGCGATGGCCAGAGGCCAGGGTGCTCGGACTGAGTAATGCTTTCAGCAAGAACTGTAGCACCCGGTGCCAGAAGGCATTTGACGTGGCGTTCATGTCGTGGGCCACGGCAGACGACGACAAGATCATATCAGTTGAGGCCCCAAGGGGAATGACCCTGTTCAAAAGGAGCGGTCAGTAACAATCAGATGAAAGAACCTGAACCCTACGCCATTGAGCAGCCCCTCGTCGGGGAATTGCTGCTCGGAAGTCGAGGCAAGGGATGAAGTTGAAGACTGATAGCAATTTGGCTTTGTGTAATCAAAAAACAGCCATGGATTCATAGGATCAAGGAAACAGGACGTTGAGAGACTATCAGCTGGAGTTGATTGACATGCTTGAAAGGGCAGTGCCTTATATAAAAGAGACATCCAAGGATAAACGAGGATGTCTCTTTTATTATTATCATTTTAGAACTGAGTTAGAAGTTAGGCAACTCCAACCACTTCACATAGCAGAAGTCCTGACGGTGAGGCAGGTTCTTGTTCTTAGGATACATGCGCACGGCACTCTTGAACTGACCAGCCTGCTTGGGAGCAAGTTCAGCCTCAAAAATATAGTTATTGCCCTCGTTACCAACCATCTTCAGCGGCTCAATCGAGAAGATGCTCTCCTCACCATTTGGATTGACAAAAACATTCACCTTCTCCAATGCAATGGCATCGTCGAGTCCCTGCTCGTTGATAACATATTGCAACGTGTACTTCTCGCCCGTGTTGATGCCGGTAGCAGGATACGTCCACTTGCACGACACAACGTTGATAGCATCCCAACGCTCGGCAACAGCTTCCTTCCACTGAGCAATCTCCTTGGCCAGCTGGTTGTTGTTCTTCGTGATTTCCTTCGAACGTTTGGCCAGCTTCTCGTAGAACTTCGTGTAGTAGTCGTCGAGCTGACGCTTCATCGTGTAGTGAGGAGCTATCTGGGCAATAGAATTCTTAATGACCTTGATCCAGCCCTCGCTGATGCCCTTCTTGTTCTTATTATAATAAAGAGGTACGATTTCGTTTTCGAGCAAGGAGTAGATAGTTGCTGCATCGAGCTGGTCCTGATAGCCTTGGTTCTGATAGGTGCGCTTCTCAGTGAGAGCCCATCCTGCACCCTCGCGATAGCCTTCCAGCCACCAACCATCCTTTACGGAAAGATTAACGACACCGTTCATCTCGGCTTTCTCGCCTGACGTGCCCGATGCCTCCAAAGGACGGGTCGGAGTGTTCATCCAAATATCCACGCCACTAACAAGACGACGAGCCAGCAGGAAGTCGTAGTCTTCAAGGAAGATGATCTTGCCAAGGAACTCCGGGCGCTGCGAAATCTCGTAGATCTTCTTAATAAGACCTTGACCAGCACCATCGGCGGGGGGAGCCTTACCAGCGAAGAGGAAGATAACGGGGTGCTCGGAATTGTTCACAATCTTAGCCAGACGCTCCTCGTTGGTGAACAGCAGATGGGCACGCTTGTAGGTAGCAAAGCGACGGCAGAAGCCAATAACAAGCGCATTGGGATTCATCTTCTCCAAGAGAGAGAGCACACGCGAGGGATCGCCTTGGTTGCGCAGCCATGTCTCGCGGAACTGCTCCTTGATGTAGTCGAAGAGCTTCTGCTTCAAGGCCATGCGCGTAGCCCAGATTTCCTCATCAGGCACATTGTAGATAGCCTCCCAGATCTTCTGGTTCGACTGATCGAACATGAAGTTCTCGTCGAAGTATTTCGCATAGAGCTTACGCCACTCGGTAGCTGCCCAGGTGGGGAAGTGTACGCCGTTAGTCACATAGCCAACGTGGTTCTCCTCTGGATAATAGCCGTTCCAAATGCCGGAGAACATCTTCTGCGAGACCCATCCATGGAGCTTGGATACGCCGTTGACCTCCTGACAGGTGTTACAGGCGAAGGTCGACATACAGAACTTCTCGCCATGGTCGTCGGGATTGGTGCGACCCATGCCGATGAACTCGTCCCAGGTGATGCCTAACTTCTGTGGATAGCCGCCCATGTACTTGCCAAAGAGTCCCTCGTCGAAGTAGTCGTGACCGGCAGGAACAGGTGTGTGAACAGTATAGAGGCCGCTGGCACGAACCAGTTCCATAGCCTGATTAAACGTCAGGCCCTCCTCGATATAGTCGCAAAGGCGTTGCAGATTGACGAGGGCAGCGTGGCCTTCGTTGCAATGATAGATTTCCTTCTTGATGCCTAACTTCTTCAGCGTCAGGGCACCACCTATGCCGAGCAGGATTTCCTGCTTCAGGCGGTTCTCCCAGTCGCCACCATAGAGTGAGTGGGTTATGGGCTTGTCGAACTCAGAGTTCATCTCGTTGTCGGTGTCGAGCAGATAGAGCTTGATACGCCCCACGTTGACCACCCAGACGTAGGCATGTACCTGATAGTTGGTATAGGGCACATCAACCACCAGCGGATTGCCGTCCTTGTCGAGCACACGCTCAATGGGCAGCGAATTGAAGTTCTGGGCCTCATACTTGGCAATCTGCTGTCCGTCCATCGAGAGGCTCTGTGTGAAATAGCCAAAACGATAAAGGAAGCCCACAGCACACATGTCGACGTTAGAGTCGGAAGCCTCCTTCAGATAGTCGCCTGCAAGCATGCCCAGACCGCCCGAATAGATCTTCAGGGCCGAGTGCATGCCGTACTCCATCGAGAAATAGGCCACAGAGGGACGCTTCTTGTCGGGTTCAACATCCATATAGTCGCGGAACAGCTGATAGACAGCCTTGATACGCTTCATGAGGGCCTTGTCCTTGACGATGGCCTCCTTGCGAGGCAGGCTCAGTTGCTCGAGCAGCATTACGGGGTTGTGCTTCACATCGTGATAGAGTTCAGGGTCGAGGTCACGGAACAGGTCACGGGCCTCATAGTTCCACACCCACCACAGATTGTGGGCAATCTCGTCGAGGCATTTCAGCTCTTCAGGAAGACTCGATTTCACGGTCAGCTCCTTCCATTGAGGAGCGTTGGCATAATCTGCTTTAATTTTCATAATCTGTATTTTTACCTTAAAACTAACAATTTCTTGTTTCTGCTTTTCTCAAGGCCACGTCGTAAGCCTCGTAGTAGTACTTGATAAACTCACTCCAGAGGGCTTTCTTCGACAAGGCATCAGCCTTCTTGCGGCAGGCTTCCACCTCTTTCTGCGTAAGTCCGGAGTAGTAAGCCACGGTGTCCTTGATGATGTCGGCCACCTCAGAGTAGTTGTAATCAGTGCGGTGAATCACCTTCACACCGTCGGTAATCTCGCCAGCATGGCCGAACACTTTGTTGGCCCAAAGGCCGAAACCTGCCAGATCGGTCGTAATGCAAGGCACCTTGAAAGCCACAGCCTCCAACGGTGTGTAGCCCCACGGCTCATAGTATGAGGGATAGATGCAAAGGTCGTTACCCAACACCACGTCGTAGTAGGTCAAGTTAAGAATGCCGTCCTTACCATCAAGATAGCAAGGCAGGAATATAACCTTCACCTTGTCATCCTTTCGGTTATGCATATCATAGAACTTCATCATGTTAAGCACATTGTCATGTCCCATGTTATGCAGCCAGTGAGTGACTTGCGGCACTTCAAGCGGTGTGTCGAAAGTGCTCTTGTTGGCCAGTCGTTCCTGCAGGTCCTTTCTGGGTTCTCCTACCCAGCCCGGCACCACGATAAAGGCGAGCACCTTCTTCTTCAGGTCACGGTCGCGCAGCAAACGATTTTGTGCCTCGATAAACACGTCGATGCCTTTGTTGCGGAACTCGTAGCGTCCTGAGGTAGAGACAATCAGCGTATCGTCGTCGAGACTATCACCTAACAAGGCATTAGCCACCTGCAACATCTTACGACGGGCGAGGTTACGCTTACGGGTGAACTGTGCAACCTTGGGCACGAAGCTGTTGTCGAAGCCGTTGGGCAACACCACCTCAACAGGCTTGTCGAGCAGCTCTACGCACTCATGGGCCGTAATATCGCTCACCGTGGTAAAGCAATCTACGTTCCATGCCGTCTGCTTCTCAATTGAGTGTTTCGACTGCATGTTGAGCTCTTCAGCCATCTGGTCGCCGTTATAGGCAAACAAGTAGTCGTAGAGGGGTTTTTGGTTTCCGGCAATCGAACGGCCAATACTTGTGGCATGGGTAGTGAAAATGGTTCCAATCTGAGGCAACACCTTATTTATATATAAAGCCCCCAAACCGCACATCCACTCGTTTGCGTGGTAAACCACACGGGTCTCGTCGCTGAACGTTGAACGTTGAACGTTGAACGTATAGAAACTCTCTACCACCAAAGCGGCAGCATAGGAGAACATCGATGCCTCGTCGTAGTCGCCGTATGCATGCAGTGAATCTACCTGATAGTTTTCCCACAGCCAAGTATAGATTTCGTTTTTCTTCTCAAAGAAGGGATTGAAATCTACCAAAACGGCAATAGGCTCACCAGGAACCGTCCAACGTCCCACACGAACCTTCAGACCCTGTTGCTTAGCCTCCCATTGCCACTCGGCAAAAAGAGATGTATCTTCCCTGAAATAGGGACATTCTTTTTCATTCCAAAAATCAGGACCAATAAAAATAATCCTATCCTCAAATGCCTTCTGCAACGTCTTTGCGCGGGTTGAAAGAACGGTGTAAATACCACCAACCTTATTACAAACTTCCCAGCTTGACTCAAAGATGTAGTCAGGTCTTAATTGTATTTTATCCATTGTTATTATTGTAAGCGGTGGCAAAGTTACTTAAAAATTTCTAAATCTTGCAAGGTTTCATGTAATTTTTGTTCCACAATAGTTATTTTTTGATTTATATTGGTATCTTTGCCAACGTTTTTTTTACATTCGGACATGAGAGAACTCATTTTTGCGCTCTTCTTAGTTAGCGCGCCATTAGCCACACGCGCCCAGTCTGCCGATAGCCTGGCCTTCAATTCGTATTTGTATAACGAGGAGTACCAACTATTCATGCGCATCAATTTTCACGAGAAGAACATCCCGGTACCAGAGCACGACTACTATGGGCCACTGCCCGGCTATCTGGGGCGTAAGCGCTACCAGTTCTGCTGGCCCGTCGTCGACGCTGAAGTTGAGGGCGACAAGGCTGTGATAACTCTTGTCAACGACTACGGCAGCGAGGATTTGACCGCCACGCTCATCCGAGAGAACGACACAACCTACGTGTTCCGTCACAAGCACGGCAGCGCACTGAAGATGCCCAACAACGGAAAATGGCAGAAGATGCCCAAGACCCTGATTTTCGTCAAGCGATAGCTACAGCAGCATGCCTATAGATACCAGCACCCCATAGACAAAAATGTTGCGGGCAGTCTCGCCGAGGCATTGGTTCAGTTCCCTACCCCGCCCTATCTGCTTCATTCTAAGCCAAGTAAAGGCATGAAGCGCCAAATAGACAAGCGGCAGGACAAATGCCAGCACATGGCCATTCAGCCAAAACATCACACCCATCAAACAAGCCACGACACCTACGCCCAAATAGAGTCTCAACGCAGCTTCGGCTCCGATGCGAACCACCAGCGTCATCTTTCCTGCATCGCGGTCAGTATCGCGGTCACGAAAGTTATTGACCAACAGCAAGGCATCGATAACCAGTCCGCAGGCCAAAGAGACAATGATTACCTCGACTGAGAAAGTGTGCAGCTGCACATAATAGGTAATACTCACGGGCACCAGGCCGAAAAACACCAATACCAGCACATCGCCCAGCCCCATATAGGACAGGTGAGTGGTGTAGAGGAAGCAGAACAATACGCATACCACCCCCACCAGCACCATTTCCAGACCGCCATAGAATACCAAAGGCAAGCCTACTACACAGGCCAGACAGGTAGTGGCGGCAATGGCCCGCTTCATAGCATCGATGCCCACCCATCCCTGTGTGCAGGCCCGTTCTGGTCCCAGGCGGGTCTCGCGGTCATCGGTTCCTTTTACATAATCGAAAAAGTCATTGATGAAGTTGGCGTCAATCTGCATAATAAAGGCAAAAAGCAGGCACAGCACAGCGGCCGTCCAGCTGAACACATCGTCGCCATACATCTTCGCGTCGACCCACGCTATCGAGAGTCCTATCATCACGGGCACTGCCGCCCCCGTCAGCGTCTTGGGCCGCGCTGCCAAAAGCCAAGCCTTTGGCGAGTTCATTTTTACTGTTTCCGTTCTCATGGTTCTCTACCAGTATTTTGCTGCAAAAATACAAATAATCTGGCAATCAGCCGACATTTGTGAGAAAAATTCCTCACTTTTTTCTTCTTTTCCAAATAAATTGTGTATTTTTGCAACCAAATAGCCCTGAAAAGTTAGAAGTTAGGCGAATACGAAACAAAAAAAAATAAAACATAATGATGATGAAAAATCTATTTTCACTTAGAAAGGTTGTCCTTTCAGCTCTGTTGCTCTGCCTGTCAGTGACGGCAAGCGCAGCGTCTTTCGTAGTTAGCGGTATCAGCTATGACTACAATGACAACAACAAAAAAAGTCTATGGGTCACAGAGTTGCCTGACGATGGCCTCTATTCAGGCGACATCGTTATTCCCGAGAGTGTTCAAGTGCCAGCCGACATCGACGAGAACCAGCCTCTTCTGCCTGTCGTAGCCATCAAAGGCGGTGCTTTCAGAAACTGCACAGGACTCACCGCAATTTCCATCCCCGCAAATGTCACAGCTATCAAGAGCGATGCCTTCTACGGCTGCACCGGCCTGACCAAAGTGACCTTTACCAGCATTAAGAGTGCCTGTGCCATTAGCTATTACAAAACAGCAGACAATCCCCTGACATTAGCCCATCACTTGTATGTTGGCAATACAGAAATAACCAATCTCGTTATTCCCAACGACGTAACGACTATAAAGAGCCATGCCTTTGCCGGATGTTCCTCGCTCACCAGCGTCACAATACCTTCTTCGGTGAAATCGATTGGCAGCTCTGCCTTTTCAGGAAACACGGGCTTGAAGAAAGCCGTGTTTGAAAGCGCTGGAAGCCTATGCAGCATTACGTTTGGAAATCTTAACTCCAACCCTCTCTATCTGGCCAACCATCTGTTTTTCGGGAACAACGACGAGACGACCAACGTGAGCATTCCAAACAGCATTACCACAATACCTGCCTATACCTTCGCAGGTGGCACGGAGCTGACAAAGGTCACCATTCCTGCAAGCGTCACATTGATTGGAGCCTCAGCATTCAAAGATTGTAAGAACCTCAATATTGCCCAATTCTCCAGCATTGACCATGTGAAGAGCATAACTTACGCCGACAAGGATGCCAACCCACTGTCATACGCCACTTATCTTTATATTAACAATGAGGATATATCGGAAATCACATTCGAAGCAAACATCAACGACAATGCATTTCCCCAGTGCAAATGGCTAAGAAAAGTCACCATTAGCGACGGCGTTGAAACGATTGGCGAAGGGGCCTTCAAGGGCTGTACGAACCTGGAGTCGGTCAGCCTGCCCTCGACCCTGAAGACGATAGGGAAAGAGGCTTTCAACGGCTGTTCTTCCCTCACCTCGCCCGAACTGCCCGCCAGTCTTGAGAAAATTGGTAATCAGGCCTTCCGTGACTGTAAAAACAAGAAGTTCAGCTCGGTCACCATACCCGCTGCAACGACCGATCTGGGAGAAGAGGTGTTTATGTATTGCAGCAACTTAACGACGGCTACACTACAAGCTCCCAATCTTACGACAATACCAAGAAGCTTTTTCTATGGTTGCTCACGTCTGTCGACCATCATACTTCCAGCTACCGTGCAGACCATCGGCGAAGCAACGTTCTATGGCTGCGAGGCCCTGACAGTATTCCCCACATGCCCCAACCTGACCACCATCGGCAAACAAGCCTTTGCTTCCTGCAAGGGACTTGCCAACCTGCCCTTGAAAGACACGAAAGTAAGCACCATCGGCGAAAATGCCTTTGAGAACTGTTCCAACATTGCAAACTTGACGCTTCCAGCCACCACGGCAATCATTCAGTCGGGGGCTTTCATCGGCTGCCAGGAGCTGACCCATGTCTACAGCTATGCCGAAACAGCACCCACGGCGACTTCCAATGCCTTCGTGAACCTTAGCGACCTGAGATTGCATGTGGTCAGTACGGCAGCAAAGACATCTTACGAGGGCAAGGAACCCTGGAACATGTTCGGTACTATTTCCATCATGGGCAACAGGACGCTCACATTCATTGTCAACGACGATCAGGAAAACGTATTCTACACCATCTCACAGGAAGAGGGCACAGCCATTGACATCAATGCCATTCCCGTGCCCGATGGCATCTTCTCTGGCTGGGACAAGGATATTCCCGGAGCCATGCCCAGCGAAAACATGACGTTCTATGGCTACGTATCAGAGCAAAAGACCATTGGCAACCTGTCCTACCACCTTCTGCCGGCCGAGCAGCTGAACGGCAAGAACCTTCAGAACCGCGCCTACGTCATTGCCAATCTTGCTAACGGCGGTTCTGACGAGGACTATGAGCCCTACACTACAGAGAACATTGTAATCCCCCAAAGCGTGACAAACAACAACAAGTCCTATACCGTGATTGGCATCGAGGAAGGAGCCTTCAGAGGCTGCAGCGAAACCTACTCTTTTGAACTGCCCACAACCATCACCGAAATGGGCGTGGCTGCCTTCAAGGGATGCTCGTCGATTACAAGCTTCACCATTCCGAGCGGAGTTAAAGTGCTCAGCGACAGCCTGTTCTATGGCTGCGAGTCATTAAGCAGCATTTCTGGACTTAACACAGTCACCGAGGTTGGTACCGCCGCCTTCCATTCCTGCAAAGCATTGGAAATAACAAGCCTGCCTTCATCAATTAAAAAGTTAGGACAGCAGGCCTTCCGTAGCTGCGAGAACATCAGGACACTCGAAATCCCCACCACCCTTACCGAGATTGAGCCAGAGGCATTCTTCTACTGTCTGCACCTCAAGAGCGTCAGCTTTGCCGAAGGATTTGCGCTCAGCATTCCCCAAAACATGTTCAAGAACTGCTTCGACCTGGAAAGCATCACCCTGCGTGGAAGCATGAGGAATATTGGCGAGGGAGCCTTCGAGAACTGCAATAGCCTCGCCTCGATTGTTATTCCAGAAGGTTTCAAGACCATGGGCAAGAACGCGTTCAACGGCTGCACACAGCTCAGCAACATCACCCTTCCGTCGACGCTGGAATCTATTGGCAACACGGCATTTGGCCAATGCCAGAACATCAATCAGCTGACGGTGAACCGACAGGAGCCGCCGGCAGCCACTACCACAGCGTTCGACGAGGCACTGGCTGAAAAGAACGCCTACCTGTTTGTGCCCGAAAATGCCGACCAGACGGCCTTTGACAAGGCACCCTGGAACTACTTCAAGATAGGAAGCCGTGAGACCAAGACACTGACCTTCATCGTCGACGACGGCAAGGGCAGCATTGGCGACTTCGACCGAACGCAGACACTCTCCATCATGGTGGGCGACAAGATTACGCCCCTTGAGGCCCCTGAATACGACGGCCACGAATTCTCTGGCTGGCAGGGCCTGCCCGACGTGATGCCCAACGAGGACGTAACGGTGACAGGAAAGTACAAGTACGAGGTGAAGTACTACGAAAGCACAGTGAGCGAGAGCAGCCGCCTGCTGGGCCAGCAGTCGTTCTGGTATTTCTATGGCGACGAGATTGTCACGCCCGACGACCAGCTGCACAGAGACAAGAACACGTATGAGCTGACAGGACAGCCCGAAGACGGCAAGATGCCAGCCCAAGACCTCGATGTCATCGTGAACTATTCGCTGTCTGAGGCCGACATGACCGTCAACAACATCAACTATAAGGTATGGATTCTGCAGAACTATGCCGAGGTGATGCCCAGCTCTTCGGTAAGCGGCACAGTGACGATTCCCGAAACAGTGAAATATGGCGGCACCGACTATCCTGTGAAGGTCATACACGAGAAAGCATTCTGGGAGAAATCGGGTATAACGGCCATCAGCCTGCCCAGCCAGCTCACCACCATTGGCACTCAGGCATTCCGTGGTTGCGGCATGAAGGAAATCACCATTCCGGCAAGCGTGACCGAATTGGCCGAAGAAGCATTCCTCTATTGCGGAAGCCTGAACAGCATCAGCTTTGCTGGCAACGGCATTACCACACTGCCCAACCGCGTCTTCCAGAACTGTAGCGGCCTGACGGAAATAGACTGGCCTGGCAGTCTGCAAGCCATAGGCGAAGGGGCCTTCAACGGATGCACCAGCCTGACAACCATCGACTTGCCTGCCACCGTCACGACCATAGGCAACTATGCCTTCATAGGCTGTTCGAAGATTGAGAATGTCATCCTCAACTCGACCACAATGCCGACAGCCGAAAGCAACATCTTCGACGAGGCTCGCTACGAGCTTGCCACACTGACCGTGCCCGTAGGTGTCAGTCTGAGCTCACTGCCCACGCCTTGGAGCCTTTTCAGCACGAGGTCGAACCCCGAAGGCTCGCTGTCACAGAAATGCGCAACACCAACCATCAGCTATAACAAGGGAACAATTGAATTTGCCTGTGCAACAGCGGGAGTTACCTTCGTCAGCGAGATCAAGGTCGACGATGCCGGCAAGCGCACCGACAGCAAAGTCGACCTGAACAAGACCTATGTCGTCACGGTCTACGCCAAGAAGGACGGCTACAAGAAGTCGGATACCGTTACAGGCACCATTCCCATGGACCTCATAGGCGACGTGAATGGCGACGGTAAGATTACTGCCCAGGACGCTTCGCTCGTCTTGCAGCATGCGGCCAAGAAAATCACGCTGAAGGGCATGACTGGCATCACTGTGAAATAATCATTTGATGTAAGATGCTGAAGAATATCGCGAGCCTCGACCTGGTTGAGTTTATTGAGACCGAAATTCTGCCGCAGTATGCCCAGTTTGACAAGGCACACTCCTTGGAACACGTGACAAGGGTGATACGCCGCTCACTGGAGCTGGCACGGCAGACGGGGGCCGACGTCAACATGGCCTACGCCATCGCGGCCTATCACGACCTGGGGCTGTCGGGGCCTCGCGCCATTCATCATCTTACCAGCGGAAAGATTCTCGCACAAGACGCACGGCTGAAACGGTGGTTTTCGACAGAGCAGTTAAAAATCATGAAAGAGGCTGTCGAAGACCACCGTGCATCGGCCTCGCATGCACCCCGCTCCATCTACGGCAAGATTGTGGCCGAAGCCGACCGCGACCTTGCGCCAGAGATAGTGTTGCGCCGCACCGTGCAGTTCGGACTGGCCAACTACCCCGAACTCAACGAGCAACAGCAGTGGCAGCGCTTCAAGGAGCACTTGGACAACAAGTATTCGGCCAACGGCTATATCAAGCTCTGGATTCCTGGCTCACAGAACGAGCAAAGCCTGAAAGAGCTGCGCAACATCATTGCCGACGCCACACAGCTCAGGGCAGCTTTCAATAAATACTACCAAGAAGAAAGGCAGGAAGGGTGAAAAAAGGGCTGGTGCTTGAAGGAGGAGCCATGCGCGGACTGTTTACGTGCGGCATCATCGACGTCATGATGGAAAACGACATCTGGCCCGACGGTCTGGTTGGCGTGTCGGCAGGTGCCGCTTTCGGCTGCAACTACAAGTCGCGACAACCGGGACGCGCCATTCGCTACAACAAGCGGTTTGCCCATGACAGCCGTTACAGCGGCATCGGCTCGCTGCTAAGAACGGGAAACTACTTCAATGCTGACTTTGCCTACCATCAGATGCCGACGACCCTCGATGTCTTCGACAACGCCGCCTTCGAGCAGAACCCCATGGAGTTTATTGCCGTATGTACCGACGTAGAGACCGGAGGGCCTGTCTACCAGCAACTTAGCAAGGCCGACGCTACGACCTACGACTGGATTCGCGCCTCGGCATCCATGCCCCTGGCATCGAAAGTGGTGGAACTCGATGGCCGCAAGCTACTCGACGGCGGCGTGGCCGATTCTATTCCGCTGGCCTATTTCGAAAGCAAGGGCTATGAGCGAAACATGGTGATTCTCACCCAACCCGAAGGCTACCGGAAAGAGCACAACCGCCTGATGCCCCTGATGCGCCTGGCCCTGCGCCGCTATCCCCGGATGATTACTGCCCTCGACAGTCGCCACCTCATGTACAATGAGCAGCTGGACTATGTACGACAGGCCGAGAGCGAGGGCCGCTGCTTGGTCATACGCCCTGACGGGAAAATACCCATCGGCCATATTTCGCACGACCCCGACCAGATGGAACGGGTCTACCAGATGGGCCGGCAGAAGGGAGAGCAGCATATCGATGCCATCAGGGAGTTCTTTCTATGAATAATCTTTACAAATGCCCCCTCTCAGTTTCAAGAATTCTGCACCAAGTTTTTTTCGTGGGCATCTGAGCGAATCTCAGCGATTTTCGAAACAGCTGATAATCAGCCTGTTACAAAACCAAGCATAATTACAACGAAATCGATGCTGAATTACGGCGTAATTCAGCATCGATTTTGGTCTAATTCAGCATCGTTTCCAGCCTAATCGAGTATCGTTTCCGTTGCCATCGAGCATGCTTTCCGTTGTCATTGGGCATGCTTCCCACACAATTCAGCATCAATTAGGCCAGAATCAGGAGTAAAAAACGACTCAGGCCCACAGCCAATCAGGAAGAAAAGGGCACAGCCTTTTCCAGAATGCCTCACTGAGAAGGGGCTGTTTTTTATGAATTTTCTTTACAAAGCCATTCCGCTGAGAATATCCTTCCAACGGGCGTAGGCAGAGAGATACTCGCTCCGCTTGGCTTCGTCAGGCTCGATTACCTGCAGCTTCTCGAGCGTGGCGAAGGCCTCGTTATGGTCTTTGTAGAGGCCGGCACCCATGCCGGCACCCTTGGCAGCACCCACGGAGCCGTCGGTCTCGTAGAGTTCGATGGTGGCACCGCTCACGCCTGCCAGCGTGTTGCGGAACAGGGGCGAAAGGAACATGTTGGCCTTGCCGGCATGAATCTTCTTGATGTCCATGCCCATCTGGCCCATAATCTCCATGCCGTAGCAGAAGGAGAACACGATGCCCTCCTGGGCAGCGCGCACCAGATGCTGACGAGCATGCTTGTTGAAGTTCAGTCCGTGGACAGAGCAGCCCAGCTCCTTGTTCTGCAGCACACGCTCAGCACCGTTTCCGAAAGGCATGATGACCACACCGTCGCTACCTATGGGAGCCTGGGCAGCAAGGTCGTTCATCTCGGCATAGCCCATGTCGAACGTAACGTTGCGATGCATCCAGGCATTGAGGATGCCCGTGCCGTTGATGCAGAGCAAGACGCCCAGACGAGGACTATCCACCGAATGGTTGACATGGGCAAAGGTATTCACACGGCTCTTGTTATCGTAGCCCACGTTGCCCAGCACACCATAGACCACGCCGCTCGTTCCTGCCGTGGCTGCAATCTCGCCCGGCTCGAACACATTGAGCGACAGCGCATTGTTGGGCTGGTCGCCGCCACGATAGGTAATAGGCGTACCTGCCTTCAGGCCCAGCTCGGCGGCAGCAGCGGCAGAGACGACACTCTGCTCGGAGAACGTGGGAACGATGTCGGGTATGAACGAGGCGGGAATGCCGTAATAGTCGAGCAGGAATTGGGCCACGCGGTTCTCCTTGAAGTCCCAGAACATGCCTTCCGACAGGCCGCTCACGGTCGTGTTGACAGTACCGCTCAGACGCAAGGCCAGATAGTCGCCCGGCAGCATGATCTTGTAAATCTTGCTGAACAATTCGGGTTCGTTCTCCTTCACCCATGCCAGCTTGGCAGCAGTGAAGTTGCCGGGAGAGTTGAGCAGATGGCTCAGGCACTGGTCGGCACCCAACTGGGCGAAGGCACGCTCGCCGTAGGGCACGGCACGCGAGTCGCACCAGATGATGGCGGGGCGCAGAGGCTTCAGGTCCTTGTCGACACACACCAAGCCGTGCATCTGGTAGGAGATGCCTATGGCCACAATCTCCTCACCCTTCACACCGCTCTCGGCCATGATTTTCTGAAGCGACTGCTTGGCATACTGCCACCATGAGTCGGGTTCCTGTTCGGCCCAACCAGCCTTCACAGCCATGATGGGAGCCTCCTTCTCGGGGAAGAAAGCTGAAGAAACACACTTGCCGTTTTCGGCGTTTACCAACGATGCCTTGACAGACGAGCTGCCTACATCGAAACCTAACAGATATCTTGCTGACATAATAAATGAATTGGATTTGTCTTTCAATAATAATACGTTTCTGACGCAAAATTAGCTGTTTTTTTTCAAGAAAACAAATATTTAAAGAAAAATGACACATTTTTTACATTATTTTGTGCGCTATTAAAATATTTTTTTCTACCTTTGCACAAGAAACATCGACTACGCATCAATACTTATTCTAAAATATGAAAAAGAAAATCCTAATACTCGACGACAAGGAGACCATTGCCAAGGTTCTCTCTATCTACCTCATGAGCGATTATGACGTACAGTGGCTGCCAGACGGCCTGCAAGGTGTGAAATGGCTTCAGGCAGGAAACACGCCCGACCTTATCATCTCTGACATACGCATGCCAGGAATGCGAGGCGACGATTTCCTTGAGTGGATCAAGCAAAACGAGCTGTTCCGTCATATACCCGTCATCATGCTGTCGAGTGAAGACTCTACAAGCGAGCGCATACGCCTGCTTGAGATTGGCGCAGAAGACTACATCGTGAAGCCATTCAACCCGATGGAGCTGAAAATCAGAGTGAAGAAGATACTACCTAACTAAGATGTCCCGAACCCCGACGCTAAACTATTATTAGCCTGACATTATATTAATAATAATGTACGCAAGTACCTTATAATATTATTAAGGAGATGATTGGAATCGTATATCTCGGCAACAACCCTCAGACAGAAGAGCGCCTGAAATACTTGCCTGGCAGACAAGTGGTTATGACCAAGAACTACAAAGAAACTGCCGCTGCCTGCACTTCTCGTTTAAGCGACGAGCATTTCATCGTGTTCTATGAGAAGAACGTGCGTTCCGAAGACATCACAGCCATCACCTACTTGCATAAGACCTGTAAGAACATCTACATTATTCTGCTCACCGACCAGTTCGTAGACGACGAACGGAAAATTTACCAGCAATGCGGAATCAACGATACATTGGATATAAATGCCTCAGTGACAGAACTTAACAAGAAACTACAATTCATCAGCGACCGCGAGGGAATACTGTTCGACAGCAACGTCTCGAAACAGAAGATCCTGAAATTCAAGATTCCCCTCTGGAAACGTTCATTCGACGTTATCGTATCCCTCATTGCCATCATCCTGCTATCGCCCGTCTTGCTGATTGCGGCCATAGCCATCAAGATTGAAGACCCGAAAGGACCAGTGCTCTTCAAGTCGAAACGCGTTGGCACAAACTATACAGTGTTCGACTTCCTGAAGTTCCGCTCCATGTACACCGATGCCGAGCAAAGGCTGAAGGAGCTGAGCAAGAACAGCAACCAGTATGCAGGAATGGCTGCCGAGGAGCAAAAGACTGTCATCACATCGCCGCTTGGCGAAGAAGCTGAGCAACAGATGTTCGACATGGGCATGGAGTCGGAAATGATGATTAGCGACGAGGAGGTGATGCTTGTGGGCGACGACTTCGTTGTATCGGAAAACGATTTCAACAAGCAGAAAGAGGAAGACATCAACAACGCCTTCGTCAAGATTGAGAACGACCCACGCGTAACGAAAGTTGGCCGGTTCATCCGGAAATGGAGCATCGACGAGCTGCCACAGCTCTTCAATATCCTGAAAGGCGACATGTCGGTGGTTGGAAACCGCCCGCTGCCACTGTATGAAGCAGAGAAGCTGACCGTCGACTCCAGCATCGACCGCTTCATGGCTCCTGCCGGCCTCACAGGACTGTGGCAGGTGGAAGAACGCGGCAAGGGCGGAATGATGTCGGCCGAAGAGCGCAAGCAACTTGACATCCTCTATGGCCAGACCTATAACTTTGCTTTGGACATGAAGATTATCTTCCGCACACTGTTCGCATTCAAGCAAGAAGAAAACGTATAGCCCAAGATTTCCGAAAAAAATGAAAGTACTCTACAAACTACTCATAACAATTGCGGTTGCATCAATCTGCGAAGGAAGCATGGCACAGTCGACACTCGACGACAGTGGCATCAGTGCCGGATTCTTCGACTCAAGCCTCGACAAAGACATCAACTTCTCCGACTTTCACCTGCCACCACTTGCCGTATTGTTTGAAAACGCAAAGGCAAACCCCACCATACTGCAAATGGCAAAGGCACAAGAAATAGCCCAGGCAGAGGTGGTGAAGCAGAAAAAGCACATTTTCTCATACGTGCAGGGCCATGCAAGCTACAGCTATGGCAAGACCGACATGTGGGGAAACGGCTCGTCGACCTATAGCACCATGATCTACCAGTTCCAAGGCTCGGAACAAAGCTATTGGAACATCGGCGTCAATGTAAGCGTACCCTTGGAAGACGTGCTCGACCTGACGCATTCCGTGAAGCGGAAAAGACTGCTCGTGGAAGAAGCCCAGTTGAAGAAAGACATTGCCTACGACGAACTGAAACTGCAGATTGTCACTCTCTACGTGCGTATCACCAATAACCTGACTGCTTTGAAGACGGCAGGCGTCAACGCCGCCATCTACCAAGGTGCCAGCGAACTGAACGAGGAAGAATTCCACCATGGAGACATGGAGATTGAGGACTTTGCCTACACAGGCCTAAGAGCCCAGTCGGCCGTGAACAACTACCAGAATCTTCTCACATCGCTTACAACCGACATCGTCACGCTGGAAATCCTTTCACATACACCAATCCTCACCAACACCACTACCGAGATAACGCTGGAAAGTGGCATAGAGAAGTCGCCCAAGCAGATAGCCAAGGAAAACAAGGCTGTAGAGAAACGCATCAAGAAAGAGGCGAAAAAGCATGAGGAACTGCTCGAAAAACTGGAAGCCGAGGAAAAGCAGAAAGAAAAGGACAGAGAAAAAGAAGCCGAGAAAGCCGCCAAGGCTGCTGCAAAGAAAGCCAAAAGCGGGTCAGAAGAATAACCAAGAAACCCTAAAACAAGATAAGAAATGGACATCTTCAGATATATTGTCAGATTCTTGTACAAGATAAGGTGGTATCTCGCCATACTGCCAATGATAGCACTCATCGTGGCATGGTTCCTTACACGAAACATGCAGCGCATCTACGACAGTAACACCACTATCTATACAGGAATGATTACGGGCTACAACATAGAGGGTGGCTCGGGTATTGCCGGCGGCAATGCCCAGACGAACATGGCCAACCTGTTGCTCATCATCCAGGCCGACAATACCATCCATGAGGTTGCACTGCGCCTCTTTGCACGTTGCATGATGTACGGAAATCCCAACAAGGACAACAACTATATCACTGCCGAGCACTTCAGGAACCTGAACGCAACAGTGCCACCCGACGTGAAGGCCCTCATCGACCACAATAACGAGAAGACAACCTACTCTAACCTGAAGGCCTATGAGAAGCCCTCACAGGGAAACTACCTGTTCGGACTGCTGAACTATCATGAATACTTTAGCATCAAAGGCATCAGCTCACGTCTGAAGGTCCTTCAGCTCAACAACAGCGACATCATCGACATAGCCTATACCTGCAACGACCCCGGTATTTGCTACAATACACTCGACATTCTGAATGAGGTCTTTGCCAACGAATACCAGAAACTGAGATATGGCGAGACGAGCAAGGTGATTAAGTTCTTCGAGCGCGAGGTGGCCCGACTCTACAAGGTGCTGACCACTGCCGAGAACGACCTCATCAAGTATAACGTGAAGCATCGCATCATTAACTATCACGAGCAGACGAGAGCCCTGACCGCCCTCGAGGCACAACAGCAGAATGCTGAAAACGAACTGCGCATGAGCCAGTCGACTACAAAAGCCTTGATAGACTACCTGAAGCGCCAGCTGGGCGACCGTGCCAAGGTCATCGAGTCGAACAAGGACTTCACCAATATGGTGCGCGACATATCACGCCTGCAGTCACGTATCTCCAACCTGCGACTTATGAACAGCGAGAACGGAGGAAGCAATCCCGAAGCCCAGCTCGAATTGGCCAAGGCCGAGAAACAACTGCGCGAAGCCAGCGACAAGGTGAAAAAGCTAACGCGTACCATCGAGGCCTACACCTTCAACACTGAGACTGGTGTCAAAGCCAGCTCGCTCATCGACAAGTGGCTGGAGCAGGTGCTCGAACTGGAAAAGACGAGAGCCGAAATCGCTGCCCAGGACATTATGAAAGCCAGCATCGACAAGCAATACAAGAAGTTCTCGCCCATCGGTGCCACCATCGACCGCAAGGTGCGCCACATCGGCTTTATCGAGGCCAACTATATTGAGATGCTGAAAGCCCTGAATGCCGCCCGTCTGCGCCAAAAGAACTTGCAGATGTCGACAGCCACCCTGCGCATCCTCAACCCACCCATGTTCCCGTTGAACGCGCAGCCCACCAACCGTTTGATGATTCTGCTGGGCGCCTTCATGCTCACATTCGTGCTCACGGCACTCTACTTCTTCATCATCGAGCTGCTCGACCGCACCCTGCGCGACCGCATGCGCTCAGAGCGCATTACGCAGATACCCGTCATGGGCTGCTTCCCCAAGGAAAGCAACCTGCGCTACCGTCGCTTCAACAAGACTATCAACGACATGGCCTTGAGGCAGCTTAGCAAAGCGTTGCTGCCCCACTTCAAGGAAGGACAGCAGAACGTGCTCAACCTGCTCTCGACAGATGCCACCAACGGCAAGAGCTACATTGCCCAGGAACTGGAGAACTACTGGGTGTCCATAGGCCTTCAGGTGCGCCGCCTTACCTACGACGAGGACTTCCTGGCCGAAGACAGCCGCTACATCATGGCACAGGACATCAAAGACCTGTGCCCTGACATACAGCCCAACGAGATTGCCATCATCGAGTATCCCAACCTTGACGACAACTCCATCTCGCCCGCCCTGCTGAACATGGGAACCGTTAACCTGATGGTGACCCGCGCCAACCGCACATGGAAGGATGTCGACCAGAAAGCGCTGAAGGAACTGCAGTCACGCCTCACCGACCAGAACACCCTGTTCATGTATCTGACTGAAGCCCAGCGCTATGCCGTTGAGGAATTCGTCGGTCAGTTGCCGCCCTACACGACGTTCAACAACTTTGTCTACAGAATGTCGCAACTTGGCCTGACAGCCACTGAGAACAGTCACGCCAAATAGTGGGTCAGCGATGAGTGCTACAAACTATAGGACCATTAAAGAAAACCTGAGCGGAGGAAGAGTGCCCATACTCTTTCTCCTGTTCGCTTTAGCCCTCTACCAGTTCTATAGCGCGGGCTTTTCGATGTTTGCCGTAGTGTGCATGATTCCCATCCTGGTGCTGGGCGTCATCTTCATTTTCCGCTACAGGATGGCAACCTTCTGGGCGTTGTGCCTTATCAACTACTTCATACAATGGAAGAACTTCCCCGTACAAGGCATTCCCACCTCACTGCCTAACGAGATGCTTGAGCTATTGCTACTTGCCCTTGCCATCATCGACGTGAAGGACTCCAAATTCGAGCGTACTGCCAACATCATGATGGGAGCCTTGCTCGTATGGGGTGCCTTCTGCACCCTCGAAGTGCTCAACGACACCAGCGGCCTGGGCCTGCAGGTAGGAGCATGGTATTCAGGAGCCCGAATGATGGCCTATCAGCTCATATACGCCTTTTTGGTCTATATTCTGTATATCACCAATCCCAAACAGCTGATAGCCTATCTCTTTGTATGGGCTGGTCTATCTGTCTTTGCGGCATTCTGGGTATGGAAGCAACAGCACATCGGACTTACTGCCTTGGAGAATGCATTCCTGCAAGGACGCGGACGCACAACCCACATCATCAATGGCGGTGCCACCATACGTCTGTTCTCAGTGTTTAGCGATGCTGCCAACTTTGGCGTAAACATGGCTGCGAGTGCCGTGGCATTCTTCATCTTCGGCATTACCAGCAAAATCAAGAAACTCAAGTGGATATTCCTTGCCACTGGTGCTGCATGCCTGTGGGCCATGTTTCCCTCTGGCACCCGCACAGCCTTGTTCTGCCTTGGTGCTGGCGTAGCCGTCTACGTCGTTCTGTCGAAATCGACAAAGATTGCCATCCCCGTAGGCATTCTGGGTCTTCTGGCCTACGTACTCCTGGCTTTTACCACCATCGGCAACGGCAACGCCTCCATCCGCCGTATGCGCTCTGGTCTCGACAAGAACGATGCCTCGGCCAACCAGCGCACCATCAACCAGGCCGTCATGAAAAAATACCTGGCCGACGCCCCCTTTGGCCTGGGCATCGGCATGGGCTACGAGAACGTGCCAGCCAATAACAAATACCGCAAGCTGGCCACAATCCCCCCCGATTCGGAGTATGTATTCATCTGGATTCACACGGGCGTAGTGGGAATCACTCTTTTCCTCATAACAACGGCGGTCATGCTCTTCGGAGCCTGCTGCATAGTGTTTTTCCAATTACAGAACCCTGCGCTACGTGGCATTGGAGCGGGGTTCTGCAGTGCCTTCGTGGCCATGCAGTTAGGTGGCTACGCCAACCAAGTGCTCATGCAGTTCCCCAACTGTCTGCTGTTCTATGGCGGCCTC
This sequence comes from uncultured Prevotella sp., assembly GCA_905235905.1. Lineage (GTDB taxonomy): Bacteria > Bacteroidota > Bacteroidia > Bacteroidales > Bacteroidaceae > Prevotella. The sequence goes on along the minus strand of CAJONO010000039.1, from coordinate 1,226 downwards.
AGCCTTGTCTATGCCCTCCCCCACTTCGAGGGCGAGTGGATTGAGTACGAAAAAGAGCAACTGGCCATACAGGCTGAGAAAGAACGGATACAACTGGAGAAGAAACGTGCAAAACGAGTGTAAGCTGTCCGTCATTACCATCAATTACAACGGTCTGAAAGACACGTGTGCATTGATAGAAAGCATCCCCCACGACGCTGAAACTGAGATTATTGTGGTCGACAATGCCTCACGAACCGACGAGGCGACGGCCATCGCCGAGCGCTATCCCCACGTCAGGGTGATACGCAGCAGTGAGAACCTGGGGTTTGCCGGCGGCAACAACCTGGGCATCAAGGCTGCCAGAGGCAAATACCTGTTTTTTGTGAACAACGACACCGAGATACTCGACAACTGGCATCCCGAACGACTCATTGCCCGCCTTGAGTCTTCCCCCAAAACAGGCATGGTGTGCCCGAAGATACGTTTCTTTTGGGATGAACATCCCATACAATTCGCAGGCTATACACCGCTGTCGTCCATCACCATGCGCAACCGCTCCATCGGCTTTGGCGAAGCCGACCACGGACAGTATGACCGCCCCCACCCCACACCCTATGCCCACGGCGCAGCCATGATGGCCCGCCGTGATGCCATCGAAAAAGCAGGCCTCATGCCCGAATGCTATTTTCTCTATTACGAAGAGCTCGACTGGTCGATGATGTTCCGTCGGGCAGGCTTCGAGATATGGTACGACCCTGCCTGCACCATCTATCACAAGGAGAGTCAGGCCACCGGACAGCAAAGTCCGCTGAAGACCTTCTACATCACCCGCAACCGCCTACTGTTCGCAAAGCGCAACGCCAGCAAATTAACCAAACCCCTTACCTATGCCTACCTTATAGGCATCGTGGCTCTCAAAGACATTATCACCCATACCCTTGGCCGACGCTACTCTTTAGTCAAAGCCACGGTGAGAGGTATTATCAGCGTCGACGGGAAGCATTAACTGTTGCGACGGGAGGCATTAACTGTTGCGACGGGAAGCATTAACTGTTGCGACGGGAGGCATTAACTGTTGCGACGGGAGGCATTAACTGTTGCGACGGGAAGCATTAACTGTTGCGACGGGAGGCATTAACAACGAAACTGAGTGATTCCCCCCACTTTCCAGATAGAAGTGCAATCCTTGGAGAGGATGAGGTAGGAGTTCCCGCCAGGGGGAGGAGGATCCCCGAAGCGTAGCG
>CAJONO010000038.1 GCA_905235905.1 uncultured Prevotella sp. | reverse complement strand
TTTCTGAATCTCGCGGGCCTCAATCTCAATGTCGCTGGCCTGTCCCTGCACACCGCCCAGCGGCTGGTGAATCATCACGCGGCTGTGGGGCAGTGCCGAGCGCTTGCCCTCCTTGCCGGCCACGAGCAGCACGGCGGCCATTGAGGCGGCCATGCCCGTGCAGATGGTGGCCACGTCGCTCGAGATGAACTGCATGGTGTCGTAGATGCCCAGGCCGGCATAGACGCTGCCGCCAGGCGAGTTGATGTAGATGCTGATGTCCTTGCCAGGGTCGGCAGCGTCGAGGTAGAGCAGCTGCGCCTGCAAGGTGTTGGCCGTGTAGTCGTTCACCTCCGTGCCCATGAAGATGATGCGGTCCATCATCAGGCGCGAAAAAACGTCCATCTGGGTCACGTTCAGCTGGCGCTCCTCCAGAATGTAGGGGTTCAGATACTGCGCCTGCTTTTTCATCACGTCGTCGAGCACAAGGCCACTCATGCCTAAATGCTGCGTTGCATATTTCCTAAAGTCGTTCATAATCAGTGTGTTACGATTTGTTTATTAGTATTCGGAGCGGCCTGTTTCCGGCCATTTCCCTCTTTCTTAGATACAAAGTTAGTAAAAAAAACGAATAATCACACATTTTTAAGATTTTTTTTCAAGAAAAGCAAATAAAAACTATCCGATGACAACTCTCAAAGCAACATCGTGACTTTTATTACGAACACGAATCACACGGATTTAACAAAAATTTGCGAGTGTCAAATATTTTGGCTAAATTTGCAAAAAAAGCCGTTCTGCCAATTATCCTTCGAATGACAACGCTATTTATTCGAATTTTTCGATAGTGTTGTAGAATTCTTGAAAATCCATTTTTTTCTCGTTGTCTGCCTGCCAAAGGCAAACATAAACTACGGGGAAATCTTTCCTCACGTCGAGCAGCATGGCTGGGTAGCTGTTGTCGATGCCCAGAGAGCTGTGTAGTTTCTGTTGGAACGCAATGGCGAAAGCAGCGTTTTCCAATGAGGGTATTGGTGGCATGGGAACCGACTTGACGGAAAGGCTACCGACGTCGGCTATGGTCAGTCCTCTCCACGTGAAAGCACGTTCCAAATGCTTCATGACGCCCGCTAAGGTGTCTGTTGGCATCATGAGGGCATTGTCAAATAGTTTGTGGAAGAAATTCATGCGCTTCAGGGTGTAGGCCATGCGATAAGTCTCTAAAAAGCGCAGAATTTTCCATCGTGCCTCGTAGGGCCACGTGGCCTGGGCTTTCATGATGCTTTGCCAGTCAATGTCATGCACGGCTAAACCCAAACCTATTATCTTTCTGGTTTCCACATCGAAGTGGCAAACCAGCCGCTCTGTGAACGTTGCCCCCCTTTTGTTGTTAATGACAATATATGCGATGGCTGTGCGAAGATAAGTGCCGCCATCAGAGAAATGGTGGCCTGACGTGTCAGAGCCTTCTTCTATGGTGGTTAGCTTCGGCTGTCCAGATTCTACGAATTCCTTGAAATCATGATACGCTTCTGGCGTGAACCATTTGTACGCCTCTGCGGTATTGCCTGATCTGATAGCCTCTTCTACAGCTTGCATAGCAGGCTCTAAATCGGTCGTGTTCTTCACTTTTCTCTCCTCGATAGTAAACTTTTCGGTTGTCTGCTGTGCAGATAGTCTGACCGAGCAGAGCATGAGGCTGATTATCAATAATATAATTCTCATTGTTGCTTATAGGATAAGTGTCGTGTTTTGCCATTAGACGATGGGTAGCGAGATGCCGCAGATTTTCTGGTAGACGTCGAGGGCATAGACGTCGGTCATGCCCGAGATGTAGTCGATGACGGCCATGAGCCGGGTTTCCAGGTCGGGACTCTCTATGTCGTATTGGCTCGAAACGCGGCCTATGAGCTGCCGGGAGTAGTAGCGGTCGGGGTGCTCGATGGCCTCGATCATCAGCTCCATGAGGGTGGCCATGATGCGATAGCCCGACAGCTCTACGTCGAGCACTGGCTTGCTGGTGTAGATGCGGGCTTTCGAGATGCGGGTGCAGTGCTTGTAGGCATCGCGCTGCAGGGGTGAGATGTGGTCGATGAGTGCTCCCTCGAACTGTCCGGCAAGAATCTTTTCCTCGTTGCTGACGAATGCCTGTACGCACTCGTTCTCTAATTTGCCGATGACGCAGGCCCGCAGGTACTGAATTTTCTCGTTGTCGTCGGTCAGCTGTTCGTCGGCAATGCGGTCTTGCAGGTGCTGCTGTGTTGGCTCGTCGAAGAAGCTCAGCAAGAGTTGTGCGGTTTCGTCGTAGGAGAGTATCTTCAGCTTGTGGGCATCTTCCAGGTCCATGATTTCGTAGCAGATGTCGTCGGCGGCCTCGACCAGATATACCAGCGGATGGCGCACGTAGCGGAGTGCGCCGTCGGCTGCCGTCTCTCCGCCGTCGGCGCGCAGGATGCCCATCTCGGTAGCTATGCGCTGGTAGATGGCTGCCTCGCTGTTGAAGAACCCGAACTTGCCTTTCTTGCCTGCTACCGACGAGGAGAAGGGGTATTTCACGATGGAGGCCAGTGTGCTGTAGGTCATGACGAAGCCTCCCGGGCGCCGTCCCTTGAACTGGTGGGTGAGCAGCCGGAAGCCGTTGGCGTTGCCCTCGAAGTGGGTGATGTCGTCCCAGAAGGGTGCCGACACTTTTTCTTTCAGGTAGGCTCCTTTCCCTTCGGTGAAGAATGTCTGTATGGCTTTCTCGCCCGAATGTCCGAAGGGCGGGTTGCCCATGTCGTGGGCCAGGCAGGCCGTGGCCACTATCTGTCCTATTTCGGAGAGGGTTGAGGGTTGAGGGTTGAGGGGTGAGGGGTGAGGGTTGAGAGTTGAGGTGAGCAGCTGGCTCACGTCGTTGCCTAACGACATGCCCACGCTGGCCACTTCGAGCGAGTGGGTGAGGCGGTTATGCACGAACACGCTGCCTGGCAGCGGAAACACCTGCGTCTTGTTCTGCATGCGCCGGAAGGGTGCCGAGAAGATGAGGCGGTCGTAGTCGCGCTTGAATTCGGTGCGGTCGTCGTGGCGTTCGGGGTGCCGGTGCTCCTGTCCTAAGCGGCGGTTGGAGATGAGCCGGCTCCAGTCCATTTTTACTTCATAGTTCATAGTTCAATCTTCAATTCTTCAATTCTTCCTTTGCGTATTGTGGCGGCATCTGTGTGCCTAAGCCGTCGCGGCGGGCAATGACGTGTGGCGACATGATTTCCACGCCTGCGTCGAAGAAGCGCTTCAGCAGGTTCTGGTGCAGTTCGCTGTAGATGCGCGACAGCCCCGGCGCATCGTGGGTGAAGGCGTTGATTTCATATTCCACGTAGAAGTCGTCGAGCGAGGTGGTCATCATGAAGGGCTTGGGGTTCTTCAGGATGCCCTTCGTGTCGAGGGCGGCGCCTTCCATGATTTCCTTGATTTGCTGCCAGGGCACGTCGTAGCCTATGGTCACCTTCGTATGTACGATGAGGCCGTAGTTCTGTGCCGCCACGGTGTAGTTGCTCGTTTCCGAGCCCATGAGGCTGGCGTTCTGAATGGTGACCACCTCGTTCTTGCGGGTTCGTATTCGGGTGACGAGCACCGTCTTCTCGATGACCTCGCCCACGGTGTCGCCCACCTTGATGTAGTCGCCTATGCGGAAGGGCCGCATGTAGGTCATGACCATGCCGGCCATCACGTTGCCTATGATGCCCGTCGAGCCGAGCGACACGATGACGCCGATGAACACCGACACGCCCTGGAACACCTCGGAGTTGCTGCTGGGCAGCAGTGGCCATATCATGACGAACATGAGCGAGTAGAGCAATACGCGTAATATAAAATAGGTGGGCTGGGCCCAGTCGGCATAGAAGCCGCTCAGCTTCAGCCGTCCCGACTCTATCTCGCCGGCAAAGTATCTCACCGCCTTTACCAAGTAGCGGAAGCAGAAGTAGATGACGGCTATCTGGAAAATGTTGGGCAGGTAGCCGAAGAAGGCGGCAATGATGTTCTTGAAGGGGTTCCAGATATAGCCCACGATGGTCATGGTGAATGTCTTCGTCTCGGGGAAGATGGAGAAGATGAGTGGCACCGTGATGAATAGCTGGATGAAGATTGCCGAATAGCGCAGCGCGTTGTAGAGCCACACGACGATGATGCCCTGACGGTGCCTGTCGAGGAACTCGTAGTCTTTCAGGCTGATGGGCTTGAGCATGCTGATGATGCGGCGTGTGAGGCGGAACTTGTACTTGGCGAAGAGCCAGTTGGTGAGCTTGATGAGAATCCACTGCACCACAATGATGAGCAGTGCCAGCAGCAGTCCCTTCAGCTTCTGCTTCAGTCCGAACTCCTCGTGCAGCTCGTTGATTTTCTTCTGGATAATCCTGGCATACTCGTTGGCCAGTTGCTGTCGGGTCTTGCCCTGCCACAGCCCGTCCATGTCGGTGAACGAGAGCACCGCCTCGTCGCCGGCCATGATGTCCGAGGAGATGTCGCCGTCGAAAACGAAGAGCGAGTCGGCAGCGAAGGTGAGGCGGTGGCCCAGCTCTTCGATGGCTTCCTTCGCATTCTTCACGCGCACTTCGGGCAGCAACCCGCCCTTGCGGGCATAGAGCGTGAGCAGCGTGTCGCCGTCGACCACTAACGGTGCGCCGGGGGTGACCAGCTTCAGCGAGTCGATGCGGCGCTGTCGCTGCACCTTGGCCAGCGAGTCCTGGCGGGCATTCTCGCCAGAGCGCTCCACCTGCTCCTGCAACAGTATCTGCTGCAGGTGCATCTCACGCAGCTGGTTCTGCAGGTCTCTCACTATCGAGTCTTGCTTGCTTGCCAGCGAGTCGGCAGTAGTCTGGGCGGTTGCGGTCGCCGTGCCTGAGAGTAGTAGCAGGCACAGGCAGGCCACAATATTCTTCAACAGTTCATAGTTCATAATTCAATCTTCAATTCTTCAATTCTTCAATGAGTGAGTAGTATAGTTCGGCATATTGGCGGGCGGCATCGCTGTTGGCAAACCGCTCTATGTAGCGGCGACTTCGGCCTATGCGCTCTTCGCGGCCCTCGGCTCCCGGCAGCAGAAGGCCGATGGCGTGGGCCATGGCCTGGGCATCGTCAGGGTCGACGTAGAGGTTGTCGGGGCCTCCCGCCTCTTCTAAGCACGAGCCCGTGCAGCCCACCACGGGCAGCCCCATGCCCACGGCCTCGATGATGGGGATGCCGAAGCCCTCGTAGCGCGAGGGATAGACGAACACTTCGGCGCGGGCATAGAGGGCGGGCAGGTCGGCGTCGGGCACACCGTGGAGCAGGTGCAGGCGATGGCCCGTCTGGTGCTTTTCGGCGTAGGCCGCCACCTTTTCCGTGTAGGCCGTCCTTCGGCCCACGAGCACCAGATGTATGTCTTCCGGCAGCCATTGCAGTGCCTTGACGGCCAGCAGTGCGTTCTTCCTCTCTTCGATCGAGCCTACGCTGAGCACGTAGTGGTCGGGCAGCCGGTATCGGCCCGTCGCCTCGGCCATTTCCTGTGCACTGGCCGCTGCCTTGAAGCGGGGGGCACAGCTCTGGTAGATGAGGTGTACGCTGGCCGGGTCGATGCCGCCCAGCTGGCAGATGTCGCGCCGCGTACACTCGCTGATGGCCACGATGCGGTCGGCCTCGCGCAGCGCACGGCGGAATTTCCATTCGTAGATCTTCGTGTCGGGCCAGTGGTAATACTCCGGATGTCGCATGAAAATGAGGTCGTGGATGGTGACCACGCTCCTGATGCCGGCGCGCCGGAGTCCTGACGGCAGCTCGCCCGACAGCCCGTGGAACACTTGCACACCGTCGGCCTGCAGCTGGCGGGTGATGCCTCTCGACCGCCACAGTGCCTTTTCAATGCCGGCTGTCAGCGCGAAGCGTGGGGCGGGGGGCTGACAGAAGCACAGGTTTGCGCGTTCGGGCACCTGCCGGCGCAGCTCGTCGCGCCCCCCATCGGGAGCGTAGAGCCGCAGGCTCAGCCCCTCGATGGCGGCCAGGTCGTTGGCCAGTGTGCGCCCGAAGCTGCCTAAGCCCGTGCCGTTGGCCACTATGCGTTTCGCGTCGAGTCCTATCGTCAGTGGTTGCTTCATTGAGTGCAAAGTTACGAAAAAAAATGATTATGGTGTTATTTTTCTTGCTTTTTCTTTGGCAGTTTGCAAAAAATGAATTATTTTTGTGCCATATATAAATAAAGGTACAGAGAAATGCAGGCAAACATGACATTCAGCAAAGAGACTTACGTGGGCAGGCGCAACAGGCTAAAAAAAGACATGGGCGGCGGTCTGCTGCTCTTCCTGGGCAACGGCGAGGTGGGCATGAACTATGCCGACAACACCTACTGTTTCCGTCAGGACTCTACGTTTCTCTATTTCTTCGGCCTTGACTATGCCGGGCTGGCCGCCATCATCGATGCCGACAACGACGAGGTGACGGTCTTCGGCAACGAGCTGACCATCGACGACATTGTGTGGACGGGCACCCAGCCCTCGCTCAGCGAGAAGGCTGCCATGGTGGGCGTCGGCAAGACGCTGCCCCTGAACGAGCTGAAGAACTGTCTCGACCGTGCCCGCGCCAAGGGCCAGCCCATTCATTTCCTGCCGCCCTACCGTGGCGACCACCGCGTGTGGCTGTGGGAGCTGTTAGGGGTCGAGCCGCAGGCTCAGACGGAGAGGGCATCGGTGTCCCTCATTCGTGCCATCGTCGGCCAGCGCAACTATAAGGACGAGGAGGAGATACGGTTTATCGAGGAGTCGGTCGACCTGAGCACCGAGATGCATCTGGCGGCCTATCGCACGGTGCGCCCCGGCATCCACGAGAGTCAGGTGGCCGCCGTCGTCGAGGAGGTGGCCTGCCGTCATGGCAACGCCCTGTCGTTTCCCACCATTGCCACCGTCCAGGGGCAGGTGCTCCACAACCACGGCTTCATTCACTACCTGAAGGAGGGCGACATATTCCTGCTCGATGCCGGTGCCGAGACGCGCATGCACTATGCCGGCGACCTGTCGTCGTCGATGCCCGTGGGCCGTCGCTTCACCGAGCGTCAGGCCGAAATCTACAACATTCATCTGGAAAGCTTCTGGGCCGCCGTCGACAAGCTGAAGCCCGGTGTGCCCTTCCGCGAGGCCCACATGGCCGCCGCCACGAAGATTGCCGAGGGCATGAAGCAGTTAGGGCTGATGAAGGGCGACCCCGCCGAGGCGGCCGAAGTGGGGGCCTACGCCCTGTTCTTCCCCTGCGGACTGGGCCACATGGTGGGTCTCGACGTTCACGACATGGAGAACCTGGGCGAGCAGTATGTGGGCTATGCCGAGGGCCAGCAGAAGTCCGTACAGTTCGGCTTCAAGTCGCTGCGCCTGGCCCGCAAGCTCGAACCGGGCTTCGTCTTCACAGTCGAGCCGGGCATCTACTTCATTCCCGAACTGATAGACCGCTGGCGGGCCGAGCACCGGTTCGACGACTTCATCTGCTACGACAAGCTCGATGCCTGGCGCCACTTCACCGGCCTGCGCAACGAGCTGAACTATCTCATTACCCCCGACGGTGCGCGCCTCTTGGGCACCGTCAAGAAACCCATGAGCATCGAGGAGGTCTATCGGGCCAAGGAAGAATCCTTTGCATCGTAAAAGCCGACCCCCTCCTCTACATGGGACTACTCTTTATACACACCTCAGGGAATGGAAGCACATAAGAAGCCCGAAGGGCTGAAAAGACCCCAGGCAGGGGTAAGACCCCTGCAAAAGATGGCGGGAACGGTAGCCCTGAAAGGGCGACAGAGCTTTCTGCCACCCCTCCAGGGTTTGTCCGCACCCCCTATTCTTACAGGGGTTTCACCCCTGCCGATGGTCTTCATGCCCCTTCGGGGCTACCCATTGGAGATGTGAATAAAGAGTAGTACATGGGAGGGGAGGGGCTACCGCCATCATTCAAGGATAGTCAGGATTATTTAAAGAGGAACTTATATAAAACGAATAGTGTTCACTTATTTAACTAAAAAATGAATAAAGAAATGGAAGCAATCGATGAAACTGTCGACAAGATTAAGACCCGCGTGGTAGGCATCGACATACGTCTGGAGAAAACCGTCTATGGCGTGGTCGACGTGCGTGGCGAGATTGTGGCCCAGGACTATTTCGACACATCCGAATATCCTGACGTGAACGACTTTGTGGCCGTCCTGGCCGAAAGGCTCCTCACACTCATGGAGGAGAATGGCGGCTACGACAAGATTCGCTCCATAGGCATCAGTGCGCCCAGTGCCAGTTCGGTGACGGGCTGCATAGAGAATGCGGCCAACCTGCCGTGGAAGGGCGTCATACCCCTGGCTGCCATGCTGCGCGACCGCGTGGGACTGGCCGTGGCACTGGCCAACGATGCCCATATCACCGCGCTCGGAGAGAAGGCCTACGGCAGTGCCCACGGCATGAAAGACTTCGTGGTCATCTCGATGAGCCACGGCGGACTGGGCAGCTGCTTCTTCTCGAACGGCATGCCCCATCTGGGCAGCGGGGGCTTTGCCGGAGAGGTGGGCCACACCTGCGTGGAAGTGGGCGGACGGCAGTGCGGCTGCGGCAACAAGGGCTGCTTAGAGACCTACTGCTCGCGCAAGGGACTGCTGAAGACCGTCGAGGAACTGATGGCCGAGAGCAAGGAACCCACAATGCTAAAGGACCTGCCGGAGTTAGACATACTGCCCATTGCCAAGTGCTGCGACAAGGGCGACAAGCTGGCTATCGAGGCTTTCCGCCGCACGGGCGTCATGCTCGGACTGGGGCTGGCCAACTATGCCTCGGTGCTCAATCCCGAGGCCATCATCCTGACGGGCGACATGACCGTGGCCGGCAAGTGGCTGCTGAAGCCCATGCGCCAGTCGTTCGACGAGCACGTGTTCCCCAATATAAGAAAGACTACGCGCATACTCGTATCCATACTGAAGGAAGGCGAGCGCGACGTGCTCGGTGCCAGTGCCCTCGCCTGGGACGTGAAGGAATACTCCCTGTTCAAGTAGCCGAACTGTATCTGAAAACGGGGCAAGTTGAATTACCTCGCAATTCAGCATCGATTGCCTCGCGGTTCAGCATCAACTACGCCGTGGTTCATGCTGAATTGCGAGGTAATTCAACTTGTAGGTCGTGAAGGGGGATTTTCTCCCATGAAAAAGCGGAGAGCAACTGGCTTGGCGAAATGGGCTGCACAGTGTCGGCGAGTCCGGCAAGACGAGCCATCCACCCAATGATTTCCTGGGCCGTGAATCGCTGCCGCAGCGCTGCCATGTCGAGGCTGAGGTCGCGCTTGGAGAGCCGTTGGCCGGCGGTGTTGCAGAGCAGTGGCAGATGGGCGAAGCGGGGTGGGGCGAAGCCCAGCAGCCGTGCCACGTAGATTTGCTGTGGCGAGGACAGGAGCAGGTCGCGACCGCGCACCACCTCGGTGATACCCGTCAGGGCATCGTCGACCACCACTGCCAGCTGGTAGGCCCAGGCACCGTCTTTGCGCCTGATGATGAAGTCGCCCACCTGACGGCCCAGGTTCACACACTGCGCCCCGTAGTGGCCGTCGTCGAAGAGCTGGTCGCTGTCGGGCACCATGAGCCGCGTGGCAGCGGGGCCTGGCTGTGGCGGCCGGTGGCGGCAAGTGCCGGCATAGACCACGCGCCCGTCGCTCTCGTGGGGGGCCTGCGTGGCCAGCAGGTCGGAACGGGTGCAGTAGCAGGGGTAGGTGAGGCCCTGCTCACTGAGCAGCCGGAAATAGTGCTCGTAGACGTCCGAGCGCTGACTTTGGAACAAGGGGGTGCCGTCCCACTCCAATCCTAACCATGCCAGGTCGTCCATGATGAGCCGCGCATATTCCTGCCGCGAGCGCTGAGGGTCTACGTCTTCTATGCGCAACAGCCACTCGCCGCCCTTGCTCTTTGCCGAGAGCCACGACAGCAATGCACAGAACACGTTGCCTAAGTGCATGCGACCCGTAGGCGATGGTGCGAAACGTCCTTTTTCCATTGTTCGGTGACTTGCAGATTGACGATGCAAAGGTAAGAAAAAATTCTGATTTTTCGCCGAAAAATCGACAATTCAAATATTTTTCTACAGAAAATGGTCGATTTAACTTAAAATATGCAAAAAAGAATACGAACGTTTAATAAAACCGTTATCTTTGTACCGAGATTTACGTAAAAATTAGTTGTATTTTAAACACATATTGCCTATGCGATGGATGAATCGCCTGAAATATCCGATTATAACTGTCATTGCCTTTCTGGTGGTGGGCTTCTATGCATTAGTGACGTTTAGCCTGTCGTTCCTGGGTCCTGTGGCCCGTGCGCTGAAGAGCATCGAAATGACCGACATCTACTACCAGATTCAGCAGGCCACGGGCGAGCCATTGGAAAGCCACCTCATCACCATTGTCGACATGACCGAGCTCATAGCCCGTCGCGACCTTGCCCAGGCGCTCGAGGAGATTGAGGCCGCCGGGCCGAAGGTGGTGGGCGTCGACATGATTTTCCAGGGCCTGAAGGAAGACAAGGAGGGCGACGAGTGGATGAAGCAGGTGGCTGCCCAGTACGACAACATCCTGTTCTCCTACAAGCTCGAGGACTTCAACATCAAGGGGCAGATGTACACCGACACCAAGCGCTCGTTCTTCGCCGAGGAGGTGCAGCCCCACCAGGGCTTTACCAACATGCCCCGCAACGACCTCTACGACGACATGAAGCGCAAGGTGGCCGTGGGGCGCAAGCTGAACGACACCGTGGTGCCCTCGTTTGTCACCGAGGTGTCGAACATGTATGCCGGCGAAGAGGTGGTGCCGCTGACCACGAGAAACCTGCAGATAAACTTCCAGCCCACGAGGTTCGACATTATCAATTATTCTGAAGTGGCCGAGCATCCCGAGCTGATAGAAGACCGCGTGGTGCTCTTCGGAGCCATGCGCGAGGAGGGCGACCTGCACTACACGCCACTTGGAAAGATTGCCGGCGTGGAACTGCTGGCCTACAGCATACAGACGGTGCTGAACCAGAGAGAGGTGAAGAACGTGCCCGACGACCTGACGTGGCTGCTCTCGTTCCTCATCGCCATGGCCACGCTGGCATGGACCAAGTGGTATGTGGCCTTCATGAACCGCCGATGCAGCTCGGCCTTCGGAAAGGTGCTCTTCACCTCGTCGATCATCATGGGCTTCCTCAAGTTCCTATGGATGGCCCTCTTCACCTTCACAGGCTTCCTGCTGTTCCAGCTGTTCGACGTGAGCCTCAACCTGGGCTGGGGCTTCTCGGGCATCGCCTTCCTTGGCACGGGCGAGAGCTTCTACAACGTGATTGCCGCCAAGGTCGAGGACAAGCTGAAAGAAAATGAAACGAAAACCGAATAACAAAATAAAAAGAAACAAGGATATGAAAAGAATCGTTTTTAGCCTCATGGTGCTCGTCTGCCTCGCTATTGGCCAGGCAGGGGCTCAGACGTATGTGATTTATAAAGTGGTGGGCGATGTGACCATCCAGACAGGCAAGGGAAAGGTGCAGCTGAAGGCTGGCGAACAGTTGTCGCCGCAGGCCAAGCTGTCGATACCGTTCAAGGGCCAGCTGCAGCTCATCGACCAGGCCAGCAGTAACCGCTACACCCTGAAGAACCCGGGCACGGGAACGCTCGAAAGCATGCTGAAGGACACGAAAAACACCGTGGGAAAGGTGACGCAGCAGTATATGGACTATATGCTGGCACAGGTGAAGGATGGCGGCAAGTCGCTGAAGATGGAGCACTCTGACGTGGCCACCGTGACCCGCGAGATGCAGCGCACCGTGGCCAAGAACAACAGCAGCGACGATGACTTCGACTTTGCCGAGGACCTGGAGAAGGAGTTCGACGACTTCGTGGTCGAGGTAGACCGCGAGTTCGACACCTTCCGCGACTCGGTGAACTACATCTATGCCGAGTTCATGAAGAACGGATGGAAGGAGTTCAAGTCGTCGCCAGCCATACCCAAGCCCAAGGACGAGAAGGTGAAGCCCCAGGTGAACAAGAGCATCGAGATGCCTAAGACGGCCTTCCTCTGGTTCCGCTCCTCGAAGAAAGACGCAGTGAAGCTGCCCAAGCCCAAGCCACAGCCCACGCCGATGGCACAAATCAAGGAAGAGCCGAAGGAAGAGCCTACGGTGAGCTTCAATCTCTATGGCACCACGTTCAACGTGCGCTTCGATCCGAACAACAAGTTCACCCTGCCCAATCTTGAACCAGGTACGCTCTCGAAGACCTGGGTGTCGCTGTCGTCGAAGAACTACAACAACCTCATTCGCGACTGCATGGACATTCGCTTTGAGAAGCAGCTGTGCGACTGGGCCTACCTGAACATGCTGCAAAAGGCTGCCGCCGCCTGCGTGGGCGAGGGCAACGAGGCCACGATGCTCGCCGGCTTCATCTACTGCCAGTCGGGCTACCGCATGCGCCTGTGCCGCGACGGCAACCGCCTCGACGTGCTCTATGCCAGCGACTACCACATCTACGACTGCGACTATTTCCGCATTGACGGACAGGCTTTCTACCTGCTCGACAAGAAGCGCAAGATAGCCAACCTATCCATCTGCAACGTGCCCTATCCTAACGAGCAGTCAATGTCGCTCATGCTCAACGCCGAGCAGAAGCTGGACTACGAGGCAGGCAACAAGCGCAACATCGTCTCGGAGAGAGACCGCTCGCTCAAGGTCGACGTGGCGGTAAACAAGCACCTCATTGAGTTCTACAACAACTATCCCTCGTCGATGATCAACGACAACTACATGACCCGCTGGTCTATGTATGCCAACACTCCGCTCGACGAGCACGTGAAAGAGCAGCTCTACCCCGTGCTGCGCGAGAAAATCAAGGGTATGTCGAAGGTCGAGGCCGTCAACAAGCTGCTCAACTTCATTCAGACCAGCTTCAAGTACGAGTATGACGACGACGTGTGGGGCGGCGACCGCGTGTTCTTTGCCGAGGAGTCGCTGTTCTATCCCTCCTGCGACTGCGAGGACCGCGCCATACTGCTCTCGCGACTGGTGCGCGACCTCACCGGGCAGAAGGTGGTGCTCGTACACTATCCCGGCCACCTCGCCATGGCCGTGAACTTCGGCGACGAGCAGCCCAATGGCACCTACTACATGCTCGACGACGAGCGCTACTATGTCTGCGACCCCACCATCCTCGGTGCCGGTGCACCCGTAGGCATGCCCATGAACGTGTTTGCCGATTGCAAGGATGTGAACCTGATTCTGCTTGACAATTAAAACGGAAGATTGAAGACTGAAAATCGAAGAATCAATGAACGTACACAAAAAAATAATATGTGCCCTCCTTGGCATCGCCATGTCCTCGCCTGTGCTGGCGCAGGAAATGTCGGTCACGGAGTTCAAGCTGCTGAGCACCGACCTGACGGCCAACACCCGAGGCACTATGAAAATGGACCAGAACGGTGAGACGGCGGCACTCATCAAGATTGTTACGCTGGAGAAAGGCTTCAACTTCAACGGCGGCTCGCTCGGCATCGTGGGAACCGTCGACAAGGTGGGCGAGATATGGCTCTACGTGCCGCGCTATGCCCAGAAGCTCACCATTCAGCACAAGAACTTCGGCACCCTGCGCAACTATGTCTATCCCATCACCATCGAGGGCGGCCGCACCTACGAGATGCTGCTCGACATAGGCACGGGCCGCTATGCCACCATCACCACGACGGTGGCCAACAGTGAAGTAATCATCGATGGCGAGAATATTGGTCAGGCTCCTATCTACAACCGCTACATGAACTATGGCAAGCACACCATCAAGACCACCAACAACCGTTTTGAAGGCAACGACACCGTGGTGGTGCGCCCCGTAGAGGACAAGCAGAAGAAGGAACCCCTGATGTTCAATATTGAGATGCACGACATGTCGGACCACTATGGCGACGTCAGCGTGACGGTCGACAACAATGCCGACATATCCTTCCAGGGAAAGAAAGTGGGCACGGGTACATGGCAGACGCAGCTGCGCGAGGGAAAGTATGTCCTGGAAACGCATAAGGCCGATGCCGACACGGCCAAGACGGCATTTACCGTGACCGCACTGAAGGAGAACAGCGTGAAGGCCACACCGCCAACGCCACACACGGGCTACCTGAACATTTTCACCCGTCCGCGCAGCCTCACGGCCATGCTCGACGGTCGCACACCCATCGACCTGACCGAGGCACAGTCGGTGCCTGTGGGCACACACTCCATAGACTTCAGTCGCAAGGGCTACTATGCACAGACAAGGGAGTTCACCGTGAAGCGTTTCCAGATTACCACCGACACCGTCGAACTGGAACGCATCAACTACGTGAAGCCCCAGGCATTCTACTTCGGTGGCGGATACACCCTGCGCAGCATGTCGGGACTCACCGGCATACTGGGCTACGTCTACAAGAACCACGACGCACAGCTGAGCTACACCTTCGGCACAGGAAATTCTGACGACATATACTGGTATGACACACAGAGCAAGCTGCTCGGCTCGGTGAACTACAAGATGAGCACACTGGCCATCAAGTATGGCTATCAGTTCCGTCTGCTCACGCGCTTCGCCGCCGTGCCACAGGTAGGCTTCGCCATGAACACCCTCTCGGCCACCATCGTCAGTGGCGACGAGAAGTATGGCGACGGCGCATCGTCGTCGTGCCTGAGTTTAGGACTGAAGCTCCTGGCCGCTCCTATTCAGCATTTCTACATTTTTGCCACGCCGGAATACAACTTCCCCATCGGCAAGAACGATGCCTACCAGTCTATTGCCAAGACTGCCGACCTGAATGCCGGAGGCTTCGCCTTCCACATCGGCCTGTTAGGCAATTTCTAAAAAAGCGTTCCACACCTATATATAATATATTATGAAGCAACGTTACAGACATATACTTTCAGCACTCTTGGGAGGAATCCTGCTCACGGCGTGCAGCAACGACGAACTGGTCAATATTCCGTCGAAGGAACTGCTCAATGTCAGCGAGGTGCTGCTTATTGATAGCGAGAGCGAGTCGGCCACCATCGACGTGAAGGCCAACTGCCACTGGAAGGTGACGCTCGAAAACGGATGGGAAGACTTGGCTGTCGGCACGAAAGAAGGCGACGGCGACGGTGTCATCGTCATTATGACAGGCAAGAACGGACAGCGCAAGATGCGTGAAGCCGCCATCTACGTCGAGAGCAATTCGGGCGTGGTAAACCGCAAAGTGACGCTTCAGCAGAAAGAAGCTGGTGCAAGGCTCAGCTTAGGCCTGGCCTCCAGCCTGATTGAGGCCGAGGGAGAGTCGAGGGTTATCTCAGTGTCGAGCAACGCCAACTGGACGCTGATGTCGAGCGATCCGAACGTGTTTGCCTGCGACATCTATCAGGGCAGTATGGACGGTTCGGTAAAGCTCACCGTGGCCGAGAATATGAAGGAAAGCGAGCGAGAGGCAACCCTCACCTTTATTACTGAGAAAGTGAACGATGCCGATATTCCTGTGACACAGACGCTCACCATCATCCAGAAAGGAAAGGTAGTGGAGCTACTGGCATCGCCAGGCTCTATCACGACCCAAGCCATTGGTGGCAACTACCCCATTGAGGTGAGGTGCAACGCAGAATGGACGGTCAGAACCGGGGCCTCATGGGCACAAGTACAAGTAGACCAGTCTGAGGGTGACGGCTATGTCAACGTGATTTGCGAGCAGAATATCGAGACGCAAAGCCGACAGACAACCATCTATATTCAGGCTGGCAGCAAACTGGCAACAGTGTTCATAGAGCAGCAGCCCGGCATGTTGCCGTCGGTAGGCTCTACATCGGCACAGGCAGATGGCAAATACGGGGCCATCGTCTCGTTCAGCTACCAAAGCAACACCTCTGAGATAAGCGAATACGGCGTGTGCTATGCCACACACGAGCATCCCACCGTCAACGACCCGCACAGGGGCATCAACTACGACCTGCAGACGGCTGCCGACGTGACGGTGCATCTCTCGGGTCTGCTTTCGGGCACCACCTACTACGTGCGTCCCTACGTCGTCAATGCCACAGGCATCAGCTATGGCGAGGAAACAACCATCACCACCGCCGGACTGGAACCCCAGGAAGAAGACATTGGCCAGCCAACATGGTCGAGGAGAAAATAACTGACGATTACACCGAACAAACAGACTGAAATATGAAGAAGTTTAGAATCATCTCAATAATATGGGCCGCACTCTTTGGCTGCCTCCTCACTGCCAATGCACAGACGGAAATGTATGCTATGCTCGATAGCACCCTCTGGAACACCTATGCACAAGAGGAAACCATCGACTATGTAAAAGACGACGTGAGCATGGCTTACAGCATAGGGATTAGCCCCGCTCCGGCCAGCTACGATCCCCAGACACAGTATTTCACCCACTATACGGGCAGTACGCTCACATTCGGCGTTCCCGGAAGCTATAGGATTACCAATATCGTTATTACCTGTAATCGTGACAACACGACCTATACGCCCTCTACAGGCTCGGTAGTCGATAATGGCGACGGCAGCGGCTGCACTTGGACAGGCGATACGCAGTCGCTGATACTCACGCTGGAAAGCACGGGCGAGTCGCCCGTTTCGTATCCCAGTAGCAGCATTGCCACCATCTTAGTGACCTATGTCATGGAAGACAACCCTGACGAGGTGGACTTTTCTGTGGTGCCATCGGTCAGTGGGAACGAGCATACCTTCAACTTCAATGCCATCAACTACGATTCTTTCGACAACGTATATTCCGTCGATACGGAGCTGAGTACCAACAGCGATCCTTATGTAAAGCTGAATATTGCCAATGGTGCGCTCGGCAAGTGGTCGTCCGACTACTATGGCGACGTGGTGCGCCTTGTTGACAATGGTTCCGAGCCGCTGCAGTTGGTGCTGTCTGTCTCCGACGGCTATGTCATTACGGGTGTAACCTACGAGGACTATGAAGACAACCGTTACAATCTGAGTTGCGACGTGGGCACCTTCACCAACAACCAGTGGACAGGCTCTACACAGATACTCAACCTGACGGCAGCAACTGCCTATATTGACAGAATGACGGTTACCATACAGTCATCATCAGTCACAGTGCCCACCGTTGACCTCAGCGTCATTCCACAGACCGAAGGCAGTACGGACAACGAGCCGAGGGCACAGTTCCGCTTCAGCAATGTCGTCGCCGAAACGATCGACGAGTACGTCGCCTATATGGAGTCTCAAAACACCCCTGTAGAGGGCTATGTGCTTGAAGGCGAGGAAGCGACCATCGTAGCCAATAACGTGACACTGGCTCTCACCACCCCGAACTTCCTGAAAAATGAGGGATCCATAACCATGCTGAAGGTCGACAACGGAGCCACGCTTACCGTGAGTGTTCCCGAGGGCTATCGCATCGACAACATCTTCTTCGAGGGTGAAGTGTCGCAACTACAGGCCAGCGCAGGTCAGATCGACGGTCAGACATGGAACGGTACTGGCAACGAGGAAACCTATGGGCTGAATACCGTGACTTTCACTGCCATGGGCACTGCAAGCATCTATGCCATTGAGGTGAATGCTGTCAGATATACAACAGTGGAAATGCCCATCATCACGGCCAATGGCAATGTCATTACCATCGAAAGCAACAGTCCCGAGGCCATCATCCGCTATTCTGTCGATGGTTCTATTCCCGACATGTATTCTCCAGCCGAAGGTGAGAGCTTCACCTACAGCGGACCGTTCGAGGTAAGCCGTAACTGCATTATCAAGGCCATTGCCGGCGGTGACTATATGAAGACCTCCGACATCGCCGAGTACCCCGTCGACTGGTTCATGGTCGATACCGTCACGTTCAACCGTATGAATCTGGAGCTGACCATGACCTGTGCTACGCCTGAGGCCACCATTCTCTATACGGTCGAGGGACCGACTATGGCCACTCCCCCAGACACGCTGACATATAACGGCCCCATACAGCTGACCGAGAGCTGCGAGATTCATGCCCTTGGCCGCCGGACGGGCTGGAAAGACTCGGAGGTGAGAATCTACAAGTTCAATGCCACCGATGTCATGGCTTCCACACCGCAAATCTATCGTAACGGCGACGTGGTGGAAATGATGACCACCACACCGGGTGCCACTATCTATTACACTACCGACGGTACCACGCCCGACACTAACAGCAATGTCTATGCCGATGCCATCATGCCCGACAGCAACTACACCATCCGTGCCATTGCTGTGGCCGAGTACTATTTCAACTCTGACGTGGCCGAATTCAACGTCGACTGGCTGAAAGTGGCCGATGTGACGTTCCTTTATGAGAATCTGTATCTGAAGATGAGCACCGCCACTCCCGAAGCCGAAATCTACTACACCACCGACGGCAGCATGCCCGGCATCAACAGCACACACTACGTAGACTCCATCAGCCTCGACCACAGCTGCATGGTACAGGCCATAGCCATACGCGATGGGTGGAACGACTCTGAGGTGACAAACTATGAGTTTGTAATGGAGGCGGTGACAGCTGCCATGCCTCAGTTTGCCCGGGGCAATGGCAACGAGCTTATTATTGCCACCGCCACGCAAGGTGCCAACATCTACTATACAATCGACGGCAGTATACCTACGACCGAATCAACCCTCTATACGGCTCCGATAGAACTCAACGGCAACTATACCGTGAATGCCATCGCTACCGGCGACGCACTTATCACCTCGGAAGTAGGAACATTCAACGTAGATTGGTATAAAGTGGCCGACGTAAGCTTCAGCTACAAGAACCTGAAGCTGGCTATGGCCACTACCACACCCGATGCCGAAATCTACTACACCGTCGACGGCACCACACCCGACATCAACAGCACACTCTATACCGACTCCATCAGTCTCGACCAGGACTGCGAGGTGAAAGCGATTGCCATACGCAACCTCTGGAACGATTCTGAAATAACAACTTACACGTTCAGTCTCTCAGCCGTTACGGCTGCCACGCCGCTTATCACGCACAACAACAATAAAATCCTCATCGAGACACCGACAGCAGGTGCCGTCATCTATTACACCACCGACGGATCTACGCCTACTACTACAAGCACAGTCTACGCAGATTCGATAATCGTGACCAGCAACTGTACCATCAAGGCTATTGCCACAGGAACGAACCTGAACCCATCGGAGATTGCCTCCTACGAAGTCGACTGGTTCAAGGTGGGCAATGTGGAGTTCACGCTCCATGAACTGCGTCTCTTCATGACAGCCGTTCCCGACACCGCCGCCATCTACTACACCACCGACGGCAGTGCGCCCTCTGTGCTCAGCACCCGCTATACCGAACCTGTGCCCTTGACCACCAGCTGCGACGTGCGCGCTATTGCCATGATTAACAACTGGGCCAATTCCGATGTCACGCTGTTCCACTTCAACGCTGTGGTCTACACTGCAGCCAAACCTCAGATCATACGCAACGGCAACGAGCTGATCATGAGCACCACGACAGCCGATGCGCACATCTATTATACGCTCGACGGCACCGAGCCTGACGACAGCAGCTTAGAGTACACGGGCACAGCCATCCAGCTCGATGGCAACTACACCGTGCGCGCCATCGCCATGAGCCATTTCTACCTGCCATCGGCCATCTCGACCTACAATGTCGACTGGTTCAAGGTGGCCGATGTAGAGTTCGCATGGTCGGAAACCAGTGCCCTCACACTGGAACTCAGTACGACTACACCCGAGGCTGCCATCTACTACACCACCGACGGCTCCATACCTCTCTATGTCGATGGTCAGGCCATCAATGGGCAGCTGTACGACAGCCCCCTGACGCTGACCCAGCAGGACATGGATATCCGTGCCATTGCCGTGCGCGACCATTGGACAAACTCCGATGCCACGCTGTTCCACTTCAATAGTGCCAGCATGACCATTGCCACGCCCCAGATAGTGCGCAGCAGTGCCAATTTGCTGAGCATTACATGTGCTACGCCCAATGTGGCCATCTACTATACCCTGAATGGTGCAGAACCCACGGTAAATGACTCGCTTTACAGCCATCCCATTGCCCTCGATGGCAATGGCATCGTAAGAGCCATGGCCGTGAGCGACAGCCACTTCCGCTCGGCCGTCGCCTCCTATCAGGTCGACTGGTTCAAGGTGGCCAGCGTCGATTTCACCTTTATTCCGGGCGAAGGTCTCTCCATGACGACGACGACACCGAATGCCGCCATCTACTACACACTCGACGGCATAACGCCCTCGGCAACCCTTGGTACGCCCTATACTGCACCTATACAGCTCACCGAGAGCCGCGATGTGCGTGCCATTGCCGTTCGCGAGAACTGGACAAACTCAGAGATTTCCCTGTTCCATTACATCTACGGAAGTATGCCTGCCGCCACACCACAGTTTGTGCGCAATGGCAACGAACTCACCATCACTACCGAGACGGAAGGAGCAGAAATCTTCTACACCCTCGACGGAACGACACCCACCGAGCAGGCCGAGCACTATGATATGCCTATAATGCTTGCCGAGAACGGAATGGTGAAGGCCATCGCCATCGTGCCTGGCGAATCACAGTCGGGCGTAGCTTCCTATACGGTCAATTGGTTTGTTGTAGAGAATATCCTGTTCAGCTTCACCAATGAGCAGCTTGTCATGCAGACCGCTACTCCCGAAGCCACCATCTACTATACCCTCGATGGAACCACGCCCACACGGCAGAGTGAAGTCTACACGGCTCCCATTCAGGTGAACAGCAGCTGTCTGGTACAGGCCTTCGGCACACGCGAGAACATGCACGACTCTAACATCTCGCGCTACGACCTCGACCTCGACAACCTGAGCACCGCCACACCCGTCATTGAGCGGGTGGGCAACACACTGGTCATCACCTGTGCCACGCTCGATGCCACCATCTACTACACCATGGACGGCTCATTGCCTACTCCTGAGACAGCCTACGTCTACGACTCGCCCATCGTGCTTAGCCAGAACTGCACCGTGCGCACCATCGCCGTGGCTCCAGGCTATCGCAACTCTGGCGTGGCCGACTACACTACCGACACCTTCCGCGTCGAGGATGTGCATGTAGAGTTTGTCGACGGCTTCCTCTATCTGTTCACCAATACGGCTGGTGCCACCATCTACTACACTCTCGACGGTGCCGACCCGACAACTTCGAGCAGTGTCTATGAGGCTCCCATCCCCCTTACTGAGAGAAGGAATGTAAAGGCATTTGCCATAAAGAAGGACTTCACCAACTCACCGATTATCTCGGTAGAGATTGATCCTGACGACGTGAAGTGTGCCGAGCCCACGATAGCACAGAACGACCGGATGCTCACCATCAGCACACTCACCAATGGTGCGCAAATCTACTACACGCTCGACGGCACCACGCCCACCACGAGCAGCAAGCTCTATGTGGGTCCCGATTCGCTGATCCATAACTGCACGGTGCAGGCCATTGCTGTCAGGGAAGGACTGAAGAACTCTCCGGTAGGTTCGTTGGTGGTCGACAATTTCCAGACCGAGTTGCCGGAAGTACTCTTCGACAAGACTGACAACAGCATCGCCTTCAGCACGAGTACGCCTGACGCTACCATCTATTACACTACCGACGGCGGTACGCCTACCACAGCCTACACAGGGAAGTTCACTTGGGACGGCACCTCTACCTATCGGGTGATGGCCGTTGCCGCCAACTTCAACAACTCTGAAGTGGTGACCTTCAGCCCCGCCAATGCCAACATCTGTGCTTCTGTGCAGATGACGAGCTACAACGGCCACAGCTTCACTCTTGCTTCGAGCGACAATGCCACCATCTATTATACCCTCGACGGCTCGAACCCCACCACCTCGTCGCTGCGCTATCTTGGCGAGACGACGGTGACAGGTCTGAGCACCGTTCGTGCCATTGCCGTGAAGGAAGGCTATAACAACTCCAATGTGAGTATTGTCGAACTGCCCTGCTATTTCGACGGCCAGACCGCTTACTTGCGTAAGGCCGGCAGCTTGAGCTTAGCCTTGGGCGACATTAGCAAGCTGAGTAATCTGAGCATTGTGGGAACTCTGGATGCTGCCGACTTCACGGCCATCCGTCAGGCCAGTGCGTTGCGCTACCTCAACCTGCGCGAAACGGCCATAGCCAACGGCATACTGCCCGAAGGTTCGTTGGCAGGCTCAGGTCTCGTCGCTGTCGAGCTGCCCTCCAATCTCAGCGACATGGGTGCCGATGCCTTTGCCGGTTGCGACAACCTGTCGGCCCTCATCTGGAATGCCAACGCAGCCATCCCTGCCACTGCGCTCAGCAGCATCGCCAATCCTAATCTGTTGCTCTATGTGAACAGGGCAGGCTATGCACCCGGCAACATCCAGAACGTAGTGGCTGGCTATCAGGCACAGTCCATCGTGCTCTCTGATGCCGAGCAGGCAGGAAACTTCTACTGCCCACGCGCTTTCTATGCTCAGAGCATCAGCTATACGCACAATTACCAGCTGAAGAGCGGAAGGAACAAGACCTCTTGCGGATGGGAAACGCTGGCACTGCCGTTCAACGTGACCTCCGTACAGCACGAGACCAAGGGCGTAATCGTACCGTTTGCCACTAAGAACGAGACCAATGCGCAGCTGCCTAAGTTCTGGCTCTACTCGCTCGATGCCAACACAGGTCGTCTGGTGGCCACTTCCGAGATTGAGGCCAATAGCCCCTATCTGGTCTGTATGCCCAACAACGAGGAATATGCCGACCGCTTCAACCTGAATGGCAAGGTGAGCTTCAAGGCCAGCAACGCCATGATTCCCATCACCGAGGCCAAGACCGTGACCCACAACCAGAGCACCTTCGTGCCAAACTTCGAGCGCAAGCAGGCTTCCGACAAGATTTTCCTGCTCAACCGCAATGTGGCAGGCCGTCCCGACGGTCAGATATTCTTGCAAGGCTTGCGCCAGGCTAATCCGTTCGAGGCCTACTTCACCAACTCCGATTCCTCTGTCAGGGCCATCGACCTCTTTGGCAGCGAAACCGACGACATTATGGCTGTCTTCAATTCGCAAGCCACAACTCTCAAGTCGCAGTCTGTCTACGACCTGCAAGGCCGCCGTATTCAACAGTCAACGTTAAGGAAGGGCCTCTACATTGTGGACGGCAAGAAACAAGTGGTTAAATAAGCAGTATAATCCGTAAACAGTAAATCCGTAAATAGTAAATGAAAAAGGTTCTTATCAACACGCTCCTGCTCTTGGCGGCCATCGCCGCCAGTGCCCAGGGGCTTACTCCCGAAGACATCAAGGCCGACGACAGCTATATTTGGGGCGAGGGCTATGCCGACACCGACGAGGCTGCCAGCAATAAGGCCCTCTCCGACCTGATGAGCCGCATCTCGGTGCAGGTGGCCAGCAACTTCTCGCTGAACGAAAGCGAAATAAACACATCGAGCGGTATCGACTCGAAAAGTGCCATCGAGTCGGTGGTACAGACCTATTCCTCCGGCACACTGACCAATACGGGGAAAATCGATATTGAGCATGCCCCTAATGCCCACGTCATGCGCTACATCAAGAGGAGCGAGCTTGAGAAAGTCTTCAAACTGCGTGAAGACCGCATCTTCAGCTATATGCGAAGTGCCGAGAAGGCCGAGAAAGATGGGCGCATAGACGATGCCCTGCGCAACTACTACTGGGGCTTCACGCTCCTCAAGAGTCTGCAGCATCCGAATGAGGCCAAGTACGAGAGCATGGCCGAGCCGGGAGTGCAGCAGTTGCTCATGGTGTGGATACCTGAGCAGATTAACTCTATTCTGGGCAAGCTGCGCACACAGATAGCCGAGATCGACGAGGAAACCGTCGACCTCTACATCACCTACAATGACAAGCCCGTCACCAGTGCCGACTTCCGTTTCATGGATGGCCAGAACTACAGCAACATCTGTTCGGCCAAGGACGGCATGGCCCAGATTGAGATGCGCCCCGGTACGCCCACCGACCGCATTCAGATAAAGTTTGAATACGAGTTCGACGGCCAGACCAAGCAGGACAAGGAACTGGAGATGGTGGCCAAGGTGTTCAAGGGCACTCCCTTCCCCAAGTCGGCCTCGACCATCTCTGCTGGCAAGAAGAAGGAGATGAAAGCCGCCAAGGTAGAGTTCCAGGCAGCTCTTGCCGCCACGGGCACTGCCTCACATGCCACGGTGGTAGAGAAGCCTACGGAGTATCAGGACATCGTCAGCGAGGTGGTGAAGGCCATCGAGAAGAAAAACTACGAGAGCGTACAGCAGCGTTTCACTCCTGAGGGCTACGCCATGTTCGACAAGCTCATACATTACGGCAACGCCAAGCTGCTCGGCGCACCTCAGCTCAACTGCTACGAGCTGGCAGGCCGCGTCATCTGCCGCAGTGTGCCCATGAAGTTCTCCTTCAAGAACAACAAGCGTCAGTTCACCGAAGACGTCACCTTCACCTTCAATGCCGACAAGAAGATCGAATCGATTGCCTTCGGCCTCGACAAGGCCGCCCGCGAGTCTATCTTCAACCGCGAGTCGCCCTGGAGCAACGACGTGCGCATGACCATCGCCACCTTCCTTGAGAACTACAAGACCGCCTTCGCCTTGGAGCGTCTCGACTACATACGCTCCATCTTCAGCGACGATGCCATCATCATCACGGGTACCGTCACCAAGGTGGCCAAGAAGACGGGCGAGAACCAGAAGTATCTCGACAACGAGATTGTGCGCTACAACAAGTATTCCAAGACCGAATATTTGGAGAAGCTCGCCAAGACCTTCGACAGCAACGAGTTCATCAACATCCGCTTCTCCGACAACGACTTCCGCAAGTCGATGGCCGAAGGGGCGGGAGAGACCTTCGGCATACAGATACACCAGGACTACTACTCCTCTAACTACAGTGACACGGGCTACCTGTTCCTCGTTGTCGACCTCAACGATGCCTTCCAGCCCACCATCACCGTGCGCACCTGGCAGCCCGACCGAGACCCCAGCGTAAACGGCGGATTGGGACGCACCAACCCCTACTACGGACTCTATAATCTTGGAAATTTCTAACAGATAAACCATACATTCGTAAACCGAAACATTATTCGTAATCCGAAAATTATTATTAATCACTTAAAACATTTACAACTATGAAGAAATTATTATTTGTTCTCGCCATTTTCGGCATGCTGGCCACAACAACCACCTATGCCCAGAACAAAGCTCTCAACAAAGCCCTCAAGAAGGAGCTGAGCCAGAAGAAGAAAGACTTCAAGAAGAGAGGCTTCCAAATCTTCGGAACCTCGCGCAGCCTCGACGTGGCCCTGCTTCGCTACTACGAAGCCCTCGAGGAAGGCGGCGACGCCGTGTTCGAGTGGGTAGGCTATGCCACTGGCAAGTCGAAGGGACTGCTCGTTACCGCTGCCGAAAACAATGCCCGTGCGCGCTATGCCACGCTGGCACAGTCGCAAATCAAGGGTCAGATCAAGCAGAAGATGCAGGCTAACTCAGCCGACGTGAGCGAAGAGGAAATCGACAAGTTCGAAGCCGTCTACCTCACCAAGGTCGAAGCCGAGCTGAAAGGACTGCTCAAGCCCAGCTTCAGCATTATCAAGACCGACGAGAAAACGGGTGTGAGCGACCTTGAGACCTACTACGTCGTCGACGAGACTGCTGCTGGCAAAGCCCGTCTGGCTGCTGCCAAGAGAGCACTCGAAGAGGCCAACATCAAGTCGGAGGCCGGCGACATCATCAGCTCGGCTGCCGAAGAGAAGGTCATTCCCGAGTGAGCCATCCTAAAGAGAAAGTCGTGGCAACGACTGAGAAACCCTCAAAAGCAATGGCCTGGCTGTGAACCGCAGCCAGGCCATTTTGGTAACGTTCATACAGTCACGGCAAACGGTTAAACAAGGGTCATCTGCTTGGCTGCGGCAGTAGCCAACAGATAGGTATCAGCCACATTGGCAAACGTATTCAGTGCTTCAACTGACATGTTTATGCAATAAAAATATCTTAACTGCATAAAAAAGCGTCGGCTTTTCATTCGTTTTTTCGTAACTTTGCCATCAAAGATGGCGAACTTACTCCGTCTCGACAAAAAAAGAAATGACTTTCTTTTGTTTTGTGCTCGACT
>CAJONO010000037.1 GCA_905235905.1 uncultured Prevotella sp. | reverse complement strand
ACCGAACGATGGCGCACCGAGGCCGACATTGGTTTAGTGATGACGCATTTGGGACAAGAGGACGCTGGGCTTGCCAAGCTCGACGAGGCCATCAGCCATCTCGATGCTCCCGGCAGCATCGACCGCATGGATGCTTTCATCGTTGCCGTGAAGCGTAAGATTAATGCGCTCAACGCCCAGCGCCGCTACGAAGAGGTCATCCCACTGGCGCAGCGCATCCTCGACCGGCTGGACCACTTCGAGAGCCATATCAAGGACTATGCCGAGGACAGCTACCGCCTTTCATGGAACGATAACCCCAGCGAACGCGATCGCTATCTGGACTTCAGCCGAGCACAGGCATGGGGCTTTATGGCTATAGCGTATAGCCACACCCAGAATCCTCCGAAGGGCGAGGAGAGCCGTTACCTAAGTCAGGCGAAGAAATACCTGTCGCTCTTTGACAACAGCGGCTACGGCAAGACCTTCTCCGCCCGCCGCATGGTTTCCCCCGCGCAGATGGCCTTGGGCATGTACGACGAGGCGCTGGCCACCTACGATGAACTGGAGCGTCGCATGGCGGGCGATACACTCAACGAGGACTATGCCATCATTCTGCGTTCCCGTGCCATCGCAGCCCGTGAGAAGGGAAATTTTGCCGAGGCTCTTGGCTATCAGACCCGCTACGCCGACCTTTCGAAAGCGGTCAGTGACAGCCTGCACCGCAGCGAGGCTCACGAGTATGCTGCCCGCTACCACGACCAGGAGCAGAAGTTGGAGATTCAGGAGAAGCAGGCCGAGGCCGAGCGCTCCCACATTGTCAGCCTTGCCGTGGCTGTCATCGCCCTGCTGGCTATTGCCTTCGCCGTCTATTTCTTCTACCAGAAGCGCATCGTCAATGAGAAAAACCGAGGGTTGGTACGCCTGATTGACGAGACCATCAAGTACAAGGAGCGTTTCCAGCAGTTGCAGACCATCATGCGCCGTCCGTCGTCGAAGGAACAGCCTGCCGCTGAGTTGAAGACCCTTTCGGATGAAGAACTCTTCCAGCACCTCTGCGAAGACATCCGCGAGAACCGGCTATACCTCGACCCGCAGTTCGACCGTCAGGCCGTCTGCGACCGCTACAACCTGAACATCGCACAGGTGGGCAGCGCCTTTGCCCAAGGCAGCGACTACAGTTCCGTGGCCGACTTCATCCGCGACTGCCGTCTGGAGCACGCCCGCATCCTGCTCAAGACCACCGACATGAAGGTGGCCGACGTCGCCGCTGCTTCCGGCTTCAGCCGTCCCACCACCTTCAACCACGACTTCAAGGCCCGTTTCAACCTCTCGCCCACCGAGTATCGGAGGCAGTAACATGGTTACGCTGCAACTCAGGTCAGTTGTTAGCCCCATAGGGGCGGCAGAATACAGGCAGGGGCAACGCCCCTGTAGAAGATGGCGCCACCATACGTTAGCCCCGAAGAGGCGATAGAGAATTCTGTCACCCCTTCGGGGTTAGGGTTATTCACTCATGTTAACAGGGGTTTCACCCCTGCCTGTTATCATATCAGGCCTTCGGCCTTAAGGTGGGAAACTTCAATAGAAAATATCTTTTTCAGCCCTGCCACACGGCAGGGCTTTTATTGTTTATATGTTTTTCGGGTTGTTGTGGGTTGCTGATTCGTTATAAATCTTGCTTATTTATTTGTAAGGGCTTGCTCATTTGTTCAGCCTATTGTAGGGGCGGGGATTATTGGCTACCTTTGTAGTCAGTAATCAACGATTGGCCATGCAGTATATCCTCATCATCACCGGTCTTGTGCTCGTTGCCTTAGGGGCGGCCCTGACGATTGCCTTCTCGCTGCGGAAGCAGCGGGATGCTGCCATGCAGGAACTGGTGACGATTGCCCGGCGGCTGACGGACATCGATAAGAGGCTGGAGCAGGTGCATGGGGCTTCAGAGAAAGAGCAGGAGGCGACACCTGCCGCCACTCAGGAGGACCTGAGCGGGATGACGGACGAGGAGCTGTTCCAGTATCTCACCATGGTCATCAGGGAGCAGGAGTTGTTTCGTTGGCCCGACTTCAACCGTTCTGCCGTCATGCAGCATTTCTCGCTCTCGGCGGCCCGCGTGGGAGCGGCTTTTGCGCAGGGCGGCGGTCAGTCGCTGCCCGAGTTTGTGCGCAACTGCCGCCTCGACCATGCCTGCCGCCTGATGGTGGAGCAACCGACGCTGTCGTTTGTCGAGGTGGGCGAGGCTTCTGGCTACCAGCGCACCACCACGTTTTACCACGACTTCAAGGCCCGCTTCGGCATGGCGCCGGCAGAGTACAGACAAAGAAAAATTGAAAAATTGAAAAATTAAAATATGTACGCGCAACAGAGTATTCAAGACAGCCTATTCCTCATGCTGTACGGCGGCGTTGCCATGCTGGCCGTAGTGGCTGGGCTGTATCTGTGGCTACGGCGCAGCAACGCCATCTTGCCCGACATCACGCCGCCGAGGGCACTGCGCCGATGGACGGCAGCCTTCTTCCTGATGGCGGCACTGAGCCACGTGTGGTGGTACGTGCTGGGTGTCTATTGGCTGACGGACGACCGGCTGGTGCGCAATATCGTGGCCGTCACGCTCGACCACGTCCTGCTCGTTCCGATCGTCATGGCCATGCTGCTGCGCCTGTTGCAGAACCGCCGGCACAGACTCTGGCCGTGGGTGCTGACGCAGGTGCCCGTCCTCATGCTGGCTGCCGTGGGCATTGCCCGGCGCGACGAGTTCTTCGGCTTCGACCTGACGACCTACTGGCAGTTAGCGGTCATGACCGTCTTTGTCGGGTACTACATCTATGCACTGATCAAGAACGGACGCTGGCTGCGCGAAAACTATGCCGACCTGGAGCACAAGGAGGTGTGGCAGAGTCTGGTGTTTGCTGCCGCCCTGTTCATCGTCTATGAGGTCTGTTTCACCAATCCGGGCGAGATGTCCAGGGAGTATCTGGCACAGGTGGAAACCGTCGCCATCATCGTCTTCCTGCTGTGGCGAGTGGAGGCGCTGCAAAAGCTGGGCGTGGAAGAGAAACAAGAGATACAGACCCCACCCCTTACCTCTCCCCTTGATGGGAGGGGAGTGCCTGCGGACGAAGCCTCGGGCGAACGGACTGCGGACGGGGCTGTCAAGGCGGATGCGTTCCCCACCCTTCCAAGGGGCGGGGTGGCCGTAAGGCCGGGGCGGGGTGCTGGGCCAGCTGTAACCGATCCTTCCGACATCGGCCAACAATTAGCGTACTTCTGTGAACAGCCTCAGCTCTACCTGCAGTACGACCTCACGCTGTCGCAGCTGGCCGAGACTATCGGCACAAACCGTGAGGCCCTCGGTGCCTGGTTCACCGAACAAGGCGACACCTACAACGCCTACATCGACCGCCTGCGCATCGACCACTTCGTCCGTCTCTACCGCGAGGCAGCGAGGGCCGGGCGCTCGTTCACCGTCTTCGCGCTGGCCCACGAGTGCGGCTACCGCAGCTACCTCGGGTTCTACACCGCCTTCCGGCAGCGCATGGGCACCAGCGTGACGATGTGGATGAGGAGCGAAGAGAGGGCGCAGTAATGCGTTTTGCTGACAATCATTTGATTCAATCACATCATCATACAATAACAAATGACAAACATTGACAAGACGTACAAACCCGAGGGCGACGAAGACGCACTGGCGTTCGTGCGCCGCGTCATCGCCGACCAGCCCGACCGCGAGCCGCTGCGCATCGTGGCGCAGTTAGTGGAGATAGCCGTGGCCGAGCTGAAGGGCGACCGTGCGAGATTGAGGCGGCGGTATCCGACAAACGCATGAAGGTGATGCTGCGACATGGCGGCAAGCCCATCGACGAGCGCATGGTGTGGGTCATGGGCGACCATACAGACCGCGTGGACTATTGTCCCGATGGCGACACGGACTACTGGCTGCTCACCATCCGCCGCGACATCCCTCCGCTCTTCGTCACGCGGAGATGAAGGGAAACAAACAAGCGTTCTTTTAGGCTTCGCCTCGAAAGGCTACGGGTAGGCAAGCTTGCTCGGGAATGAAGCACTACGCTTGAAAGAGCCTGTAAACGGCGGACTAAAGAAGAAAGAAACAAAACGATATAGTTCACCTTATTATTAACAATTTAAAATTAAATGCTTATGAAAAGAAAATCTATCATGAAAGCGCAAAGCCGGGGACACTCGGGCTTTGCCAGAGTGCTGACCATGCTCGCCATGCTGTTTATCGCGGCGACGGGCGCATGGGCACAGACATTGAGCGACAAAATCAGTGAAGCCCAAGCACTGGTTGACGAAGATGCCGTAGCTGTAGGCAAGCTGATTGCTGCCATCGAAACCGCACAGGGCGTCACCAATCCTACAGATGCCGACATTGCCGCGCTGCAGGCCGCCATCGACCAGTTCAATGCCGACAATGCCGACCTGGAGAAGGACGAAACTGCCAAGGTGAAGACTGACGGCTGGAAGAAGTTCGACGGCAGCAATGCCGAACTTGCTCCAGACTGGGCAGCACCAGCTGTCAATACCTACGATAAACGCACCACACAGCCTGCCGAAGTCTATGAGGGTAGCGCCGATGGTGTTAACCGTACAGGCATCATTATCTATCAGGACATCACTGGTTTGGCTAACGGTCAGTACAAGGTCGGTTTCTATGGTACGGCCTACTACACTAACGGACGCGGCTTCGAAAGCACTATGGAGGATGGTTCAACCGATGTGGCCTACGTCTTTGCCAACGAACAGAAAAAGTTCATCACTGCACGCGTTGGAACTTCGTTCTCAGAGTACAATCTGCTTCAATTCAATGTGACTGTGACCGACGGTAACATCAAGCTCGGTTTGGGTAAAGAAAAGGGCGGCAGCAACTGGCACACCATGCAGATCTATCAGCTGACATGGTTCGCCACAGCCAAGGAGGCATACGCTGCTAGTCAGACAGAGCTCAAAGCCCTCCTGACCGATGCAGAAGCTCTTGCTGCCGATGAGAACAAGACCGAAGGCAAGAACGACTTCAACACTGCCATCGCTAATGCAAAAGAGGCTACGACCACAAAGGCCGACTGGTACAACAACACTGAGATTGAGGCCATCATCGCTGACTTGAAGACTGCCATCGCCAACTTCAAGAAGGCCAACTACTTCATCGACTTCGCCGCTGGCGAGTACTACATCATCGAAGCTGAAAGCGGTAAGATGATGGCTGCCGGCCACAACTGGGGCACACGCGGTATCGTCAACGAGCTGGGTCTTGACCTGACCCTTACGCCAAACCCGGAGAGCCGCACCGTGACCTTCGACAGCCGCGTCAGCAATGGCGGTGACAGTCACTTCCTGGGCAGCAACCTCTACACGGACAGCAATGCGTATGGCTGGGCTCTCGAATATCAGGGCTTCGGATTCTACATCCTCGACCCCGCCAGCGAGAAGTACATCAACATCGACGCCGACAACAACCTCGTGCTGAGCGACACACCGCGTGAGTGGATCATCGTCACCGCAGAAGGTGTGATGGAACAACTCTTAGGTGAGATGGCCGATGCCACGGCTGAGAATCCCGTGGATGCCACCCGTCTTATCAAGGCCAACAACTTTAACCGCAACGACGCGCGTAACGCCGAGGCATGGACCGTGGAGCAGACCTTGACAGGCGACGGCCACTCCACCAACCTCAGCGGTGGCGAGGACGGTAATGGAAATGTTGGCAACAACTGCGCCGAGGCTTACTGCACGCCATTCTCGTTCACGCAGACCATCACTGGTGCGCCCGCAGGCACCTATCGCCTGACCGCTCAGGGCTTCTACCGTCAGGAAGATTACGAGAGTGAGAATCCCGCCACTCCTCAGTTCTTCGCTAACGGCGTGGAGCAGGCCGTACCTGTCTGGACCTATAGTGAGAACAGCATGACCGAAGCCGCACAATCGTTCTCCGCCGGCAAGTACACTATCGATCCCATCGAGTTCACCGTGGGCGACGACGGCCAGATCGTGCTTGGCATCAGCGGCACTGCATCAAAGCAGTGGGTATGCTTCGACAACTTCCGCCTGACGTACCTCGGCAATCCCGCCCCTGTCGTCACAACCTACAAGGTTTCGCTGGCCGAGGACACCGAGGATGCTGACAAGTGGGAAATTACTCCCGCTGAGGCTACGACCACGGGCGTGGCCGAGGGCGAAACCGTAACCCTGAACTACACGGGCAAGAAGAAGGTGAAGGCCATCACCATTACGAAGAAGGAGAATGCTCTGGTCGGCACCATCTACTCTTGGGAGTCGCCAGAAGGCACACCAATTGAGACGGGAGGAACCATCGAGTATGTCAATGGAGACGGCAATCGCCTGAACTACCTGAACAGTGGTTATTACACCATCTGTCTGAACGGTAAGAAAGCCAATCTCAATGACGAGACGCCTTCTGCCAATGCTGGCAAGATGGTCATTACGCTCGACAACGCCCTTGCTGCCGGTGACGTGATATCCTTTACTGGCTACATCACCAAGAATGAGTCGAAGAAGTCATCTGCCTATATTCTCTATGAGAATGGCCAAGTGACAGAGAGCCCTGCCTTTAGCGATGAGTCAAACATTGATCCTACATTCACTGGCTCCATTACGACGAAGGAAGTAACAGTTTCCGATGAGGCTGCTGGCAGCAAGACCATCACGATGACTCGTGGACAGACTGGCACCAACCTCTTCATCACGAAACTGGTGATTACCAGAGGCGAGACGAACAACTAATCGCTTCGTGCGCGTAAATATTAAGGAATAATACATCATTAAAAAAAGAAAAAGATTATGATACACAAATTATCAAGATTTCTAATGACGCTCGTCGCGCTATTCGCAATGACGACGGGCGCATGGGCCGAGGGAACGGTCTATAGCAGCAGCGTGGACGTACACACCCTGCAACCAGACGACATCCTCATCGAGGGTGCTTCCATCACTGGCATAGAATCATCGTACGGCCTCAAGGTTATGCCTTACTTTCTGCGAGGCCAATATGGATACAATACTTTATATGATGCTTCGCAGGCTATAGCGAATAGTTACGCACAAGTGAAAATCATCGAGGGTGGAGTACTTGAATTAACTAGAACAGATAGTGATAATCAGTACACCTACACACCCTGCGATGCCGATAGAAATCCCTTTAACGCATGGATTGTAACACAGATTGAAGATCTCGGTTCTGATGCATATCGTGTGCAAATCACCGGCTACCAGTACGGCAGTGCCGAGGTAGAGGCCGATATCAACCCGGGCGAGAAGACCAACCTGCTCGACAAGTTGAACCAGGCCAAGAACTCCGGCCTCACGCTGAACGTGGGCACGGGCGATAACGCCTACACCCTGAACTTCGACAAGGACGCCGTCAACAGCATCCTCGAAGGCAACCCAGAAGAGGTGAACATCGAGACCACCTTCGAAGAGGGCTCACAGACAATCGGCACCACCAGCGTGCTGGCCAAGCTCATCGTCAACCTCACCAACGAGAGCGGCAGTCCGCTCAACTTCAGTGTCGGCAAGGCCATTGCCAGCCTGAAGTTCCTCGGCGAAATTCCCACAGGCAGGGAACTCCAGGCCTGGTACTTCGACAACGTGAACAATCTGCCCACGGAGCTGATTCCCTCCGTCTATGACGCAGTAATGAAGATGGTGACCATCACCATGAGCCACTTCTCTACCTACGGTCTGCTGCTTTACGACCCCGAAGCCATCGTGGTGACACCGACTGAGAACCAGAACGAGTGGACCTTCACGATGCCTAACTATGACGTGGAGGTGAACGTGGAGTATGAGACCGCCCTCGCCCTGAACGAAGAGACCGACAACGCCGTCACCCTCGAAGAGTGGGACGGCTATGAGGCTGACGTTACCCTGACGCGTACGCTGACGGCGGGCATGTGGAACACGCTAGCTGTACCCTTCAGCATCAGCGTTACGAACTACGCCGCACTGCAGCAACTGCTGTCAGCACAGGGCGGCAGTATCGTGGTGAAGCAGCTCAGCAGCACAGAGTTATCTGACAACACCCTGACCCTGAACTTCACCGACGCCATCAGCATCGAGGCCGGCAAGCCCTACCTCGTCAAGGTGACGAAAGCCCTCAACTTCGCCACCCTGCCCGCAATAATCGACGCTCTCGGCTCTCCCGTCAATCCCTTCAAGGAAGTCGAGGTCAGCAAGACCCCCGTGCCCACCGAGACTACATACGTCGACTTCATCCCTACATTAGGCAAGACCACCATCACAGGCGACGACGCGAAGACGGCGCTCTTCCTCGCTGAGGAAAATAAGCTGAAGAACCCCACGACGCTGCCTGCCGACATGAAGGGCTTCCGCGCCTACTTCCAGCTGAAGGGTGATGCCACAAGTGCCCGTTCGTTTAGCCTGAACCTGGGCGGAGAGTCAACAGGCGTTGAAGAATTCACGAATTCAAGAATTGAAAAATTGAAGTCCTACGACCTGCAGGGTCGCCGCATCAACGGAGCAATCAAGAAGGGTGTGTATATCATGAATGGTAAAAAAACAATCATTAAATAATAGGAGGACACGACAATGATAAAGAAAGAATATTTGCAGCCCGCAATACGGGTGTGTGAGACAGAAACGGAAGAGCAGCTTCTGGCCGGCTCAGTGACCGCCACTGGCCTGAGCGACGATAACCTGACACAGGACGAGACCCCCGGCGACAGCTGGAACGAAGCCATGAGCCGCCGCAACGTCTGGAACGGCAACGAGGAGGAATAATGGTAGACTGATTTTTCCCGACACGCCTGCGGAGGCCACCAGTGCCTTCCGCAGGCGTTTTCGGTTAAAGTTGGTAATCTCATTTATTCCCGTCGCCTCGTCCTCGTTGCTGAAGCTGAGCACGAACGCCCGTACTTTGTTGCTTGACACTCAGAAAAGCTCAAATAAATTTGGCTTTTCCTTCTTTTTTTCGTAACTTTGCCAGCAAATAGCAATGTTAACGTGATATGAACAAATTAATTATTTTTGCTTCGCTTATGCTGATGGCAATGAATGCACAAGCACAAGTCTATTTAGACCCACAGGCTCCTGTTGAAGAACGGGTGAAAGATGCGCTGAGCCGCATGACAACTCATGAGAAGATCCAGGTGCTGCATGCACAGAGTAAGTTCACTTCGGCCGGTGTGCCCCGTTTGGGCATCAGGCAGCTGAACATGGACGACGGTCCCCACGGTGTGCGTGAGGAACTGGAGTGGAACTCTTGGCGCGCTGCAGGCTGGACAAACGACTTTATCGTGGCCTTTCCCTCGCTGACGTGTCTGGCAGCCACATGGAATCCCGAGCTCTCGGCTCTCTATGGCAACGCCGTGAGCGAGGAGTTTGCCTTCCGGGGCAAGGACTTGATGCTGGGACCAGGCGTCAATATCCAGCGAACGCCCATGAACGGTCGTGCCTTCGAATATATGGGCGAAGACCCTTACCTGGCCGGCGAGATGGTGGTGCCTTATATCCAGGCGGCACAGAAGAACGGCGTGGGCTGCTGTCTGAAGCATTTCTGTCTGAACGATCAGGAAACCGACCGCTTCACGGTGAATGTCAACGTGAGCGAACGGGCCATGCGCGAAATCTACCTCTATCCCTTTGAGCAGGCAGTGAAGCGGGCTCATGTATGGACCATCATGGGGTCGTACAATCTGTGGCAGGGCGTCCACTGTTGTCATAACGACGCTTTGCTCAACGGCATTCTGAAGAAGGAGTGGCAGTGGGACGGTGCACTGGTGAGCGACTGGGGAGGCACCACCAACACTCAGGAGGCCATCTATGGCGGTCTCGACATAGAGATGGGCACCTATACCGACGGCAAGCTGAAGGAGAGCGAGTTCACCTACGACGACTACTATCT
This sequence comes from uncultured Prevotella sp., assembly GCA_905235905.1. Taxonomy (GTDB): domain Bacteria; phylum Bacteroidota; class Bacteroidia; order Bacteroidales; family Bacteroidaceae; genus Prevotella. Next base: position 1,590 of record CAJONO010000037.1, on the reverse strand, counting down.
GGCCCGTCCCTTCGAGAAGCTGCTGAACGAAGGAAAAGTGCCCATGTCGGTGCTCGACGAGAAGGTGGCCCGTGTGCTTCGCACCATCTTCCGCACAGCCATGAACCCGAAGAAGGTCATAGGCAGCCAGTGTTCGGAAGCTCATTACGACGCTTGCCGGCAGATAGGCGAGGAAGGCATCGTGTTGCTTCGCAATGAGAAAATTGAAAAATTGAAAAATGGAAAAGAGGCTGCGCCACTGTTGCCTCTTGACTTGTCAAAATATCAGAGCATACTTATCGTTGGCGAAAACGCCACCCGCTCACTGACACAGGGCGGCGGCTCGTCGGAGCTGAAGACCCTTCGCGACACCTCGCCTTTCGACGCCTTGTGCCACCAGCTGCCGGCCCTTAACGCCCAACTGCAAATAGGCTACGCCAAGGGCTACTACTCTGGCCGTGCCTTGTACGATCAGGTAGACAAGGTCGATGCTGCCAAGCAGGCCGAGCTGAAAGCCGACGCTTTGGAGAAGGCCAAGCAGGCCGACCTTATTATATTTATTGGCGGACTGAACAAGAACCACAAGCAAGACTGCGAGAACGGCGACCGCGAGAGCTACGACCTATCCTTCGGACAGAACGAGCTAATTAGCGACTTGGCCAAGATTCAGAAGAACATCGTCGTGGTGACCTTCGGTGGCAACCCATACGCCATGCCTTGGCTCTCGGAGGTGAAGGCCGTGCTGCACTGCTGGTATCTGGGCAGCGAGGCGGGAACGGCACTGGCCAACGTTCTCACTGGCAAGGTGTCGCCCAGCGGCAAGCTGCCCGTCACCTTTGCCAAGAAATACGAGGACTATCCCTACGTGAAATATGGCAGGGAGGCCTATCCCGGTGTCGACAAGCAGGTATGGTACAAGGAAGATGTCTTCGTGGGCTATCGGGGCTTCGAGCACGACAAGACGCAGCCGCTCTTCGCTTTCGGCTTCGGCTTGAGCTATACCACGTTTCAGTTCGACAAGCCGCAGGTCGTCGTCGGTGGCAATGAGATAGAGGTCACGGTGACTGTCAGGAACACGGGTGGCGTGGCAGGCAAGGAGGTGGCACAGGTCTATGTGTCGGCACCGAAGAGCAAGCTCATGGAGAGGCCCGTGAAGGAACTGAAAGCCTTTGCCAAGACCCGCCTGTTGCAGCCTGGCGAGAGTCAGACGCTCCGCATGGCCATTCCCCGTCAGCGCCTCGCTTCATGGGACGAGAACACCCACCAGTGGCTCACTGACACTGGCTCATACACCATCCTTGTGGGGGCCAGCAGTGCCGACATCCGCGGAAAGGCTACCGTGAAGCTGTAAGGGTAAGGACGAGTGCCTATTCAGCGAATCAACTTTCGCAAGTAAAATAGAACCACGGATTTAACGGATGAAACGGATTTTTTCTGTATAGTAGATTCAGCCGCAAGCGTCAGATTGCACGGATTTCTGCGCCGCAGGGCATCGCGGCGATAGCCGCTGTAATCCCCAAAAATCATTATCCCGGTCGCGGCAAAATCCGTTCAATCCGCATAATCCATGGTAGAAAAGAGCTTGCGGAAGATTTACGGAGATTTATGTTT
>CAJONO010000036.1 GCA_905235905.1 uncultured Prevotella sp. | reverse complement strand
AGGGGAGGGGAGTCAAAATAGACTTGTGGGTGGAATAATGTATAGCTTGGAACCCCCAAAACTAACCAAGCGCCCCTCCCCTCGGGAGGGGGTGGGGGTGGGTTTAATAATATGGGAATAAGACTAAATAAAGTATTAACAGAGCTGAATATAGGACTTCAAACGGCCATTGATTTCCTGAAAAACAAGCCGAGCCTGGGCGACATTCGCGACGATGCCACGCAGAACACGAAGATTTCCGACAGCCAGTATGAAGCGCTGGTGGACGAGTTCAGCAGTGACAAGGCCGTGAAGACCCAAGCCGCAAACCTCTTCCCGAAGAAGAAGGAGAAGAAGCCAGAGCTGACCAAGACGAAAACCGAGGAGAAGCTGGCTCAGCGCCAGCAGTTCACTCCGTTAGGAAAAATCGACTTGGGCAACATTGGCAAGCCAAAGCCCGCACCGACAGCGACTCCCGTCGCCGCTCAGCCAAAGACAGAGGCACCTCGCCAAGAGGCGCCACAGAAAGTGGTCGAGCCGAAGACCCCTGTCGACATCCCGCAGAAGCAGGAGGAAGTGCGGCAGAACGACACGAAGAGCGACAGCGATGCTCCCTTGGCCGAGGGCACTCAGCAAGCCGCGTCGCCCGTCATCAATACGCCCGTGGAAGAGAACGTGCCGGCAGAGCCTGTAGAGCAGCAGGAACTGCCCGATGACGACGAGCAGGAACAGCCAGTCCAGAAGAACGAGCCCGCGCAGGGAAGCGGCCCTGAGATATACAAGACAAAGCTTGAGACGAAGATGGCCCCCAAGGTCAACGTGCTGGGCAAGATAGACCTCTCTACCATCAACCAGAGCACACGTCCCAAGAAGAAGTCGAAGGAAGAGAAGCGCAAGCAGCGCGAGGAGAAGGCTGCCCAGCAGCGCAGTGCCAATGCCGGTGGCGGTCAGAACGGAGAGAAGCGCAAGCGTGAGCGCATCCGCAATGACAAGGTCGACATAGAGGCCGCAGCCAAGCAGCAGAACCAGCAGAACCAGGGCGGAAAGAAGAAGAACAAGGGCGGAAACCAGAACTTCAGCGACCAGCCACAGCAGTCACAGGGCAAGAACAAAAAGAAGAACAAGCCCATGGCAAAGCCCCTCGAAGCCAATGAGGAAGATGTGGCCCGCCAGGTAAGAGAGACGCTGGCCCGCCTCACCTCGAAGACCACCCAGAACAAGAAGGGCGCCAAATACCGCAAGGAGAAGCGCGATGCCGTCGCTGAGCGCATGAGCGAGGAGATGGCCGCCGAGGCAGCACAGTCGAAGGTGCTCAAGCTCACAGAGTTCGTCACCGTCAGCGAGCTGGCCACCATGATGAACGTGCCCGTCGTCAAGGTCATAGGCACCTGCATGGCCGTAGGCATCATGGTGAGCATCAACCAGCGCCTCAACGCCGAGACCATCAACCTCGTGGCCGACGAGTTCGGCTTCACCACCGAATATGTCTCTGCCGAAGTGCAGGAAGCCATCACCGAGGAAGCCGACGACGAGAACGACCTGCTGACACGCGCCCCCATCGTCACCGTCATGGGCCACGTAGACCACGGCAAGACCTCACTGCTCGACTATATCCGAAAGACCAACGTCATTGCCGGCGAGGCAGGCGGCATCACGCAGCACATCGGCGCCTACAACGTAGAGTTGCCCGACGGTCGCCAGATCACCTTCCTCGACACCCCTGGCCACGAAGCCTTCACAGCCATGCGCGCCCGTGGTGCCCAGGTCACCGACATTGCCATCATCATCGTTGCTGCCGACGACTCCGTGATGCCCACCACCAAGGAGGCCATCGCCCACGCCCAGGCAGCCAACGTGCCCATGGTGTTTGCCATCAACAAGATCGACAAGCCCGGTGCCAACCCCGACAAGATACGCGAGGACCTGGCCAACATGAACCTGCTCGTCGAAGACTGGGGCGGCAAGTACCAGTGTCAGGAAATATCGGCCAAGAAAGGCATCGGCGTCGACGAGCTGCTCGAGAAAGTGCTGCTCGAAGCCGAGATGCTCGACCTCAAGGCCAACCCCCACCGCAAGGCCACCGGCTCCATCATCGAGAGCTCGCTCGACAAGGGCCGCGGCTACGTCTCGACAGTCCTCGTGTCCAACGGTACCCTGCGAGTGGGCGACATCGTCATCGCCGGCACCGCATGGGGAAGAGTCAAAGCCATGTTCAACGAGCGTAACCAGCGCATAGAGAGCGCCGGCCCTGCCGAGCCAGCCATCATCCTCGGACTGAACGGAGCACCCACCGCAGGCGACTCCTTCCACGTGATGGATACAGAGCAGGAAGCCCGCGACATTGCCAACAAGCGTGTGCAGCTGCAGCGCGAACAGTCGCTGCGCACCACCACCAAGCTCGGTCTCGACGAACTGTCGCACCGCATTGCCCTGGGCGAGTTCCACGAACTGAACATCATCGTCAAGGGCGACACCGACGGCTCTATCGAGGCACTCAGCGACTCCTTCATCAAGCTCTCTACCGAGAAGGTGCAGGTCAACGTCATTGCCAAGGCCGTAGGCCAGATCAGCGAAAACGACGTCATGCTCGCCTCTGCCTCCCACGCCATCATCGTGGGCTTCCAGGTGCGCCCCTCAGGCGAAGCCCGGAAGCTGGCCGAGCGCGAAGGTGTCGAGATCAACACCTACAGCATCATCTACGATGCCATCGACGAGGTGAAGTCGACCATGCAGGGCATGCTCGACAAGGTGAAGAAGGAAATCGTGTCGGGCATGATCGAGGTGAAGCAGGTGTTCAAGATCTCGAAGGTGGGCACCGTGGCCGGCGGCCTCGTCACCGAAGGCAAGGTACACAACAAGGACAAGGCCCGCGTCATTCGCGACGGCATCGTCATCCACACCGCCCCCATCGACGCCCTGAAGCGCTACAAGGACGATGCCAAGGAAGTGGCAGCCGGACTGGAGTGCGGCATCTCGCTTGTCAACTTCAACGACATTCAGGTGGGCGACATGATCGAGACCTTCACAGAGATAGAGGTGGAGCAGAAGCTATGAGCAGAAGCACCCCATCACGCTATTTCTCGTTTTTTAGCCGAATTGCTTGTCAGTTCGGCTTTTTTATTGTAACTTCGTCCCGTCGCTTGTTAGCTTCACATTATATCGCCACGAACCTCACCAACACGAAATATTAGCGTAAGCCTCCACCTCATTCTCAATTTCGTCAGGTAAGGAGGGGAAAAAATCCATTCCAGTTATCCTTTCAACATCATCAATAGTATTGATGTATTGATCTTTCTTCTTTGCTCCAGCATTATTTTTAACAACAAAACCAATGGCCTTTGGCTTTCCTTGCAAGCACAGGATCACTTTAAAGAATGCTTCTGGCACAACCACCTTATTCACGCCAATCGTCTCATGCTCCCTGTTGTAAAACAATGGGCCGCAAACAATATAGATATCACCGTATTTCTTAGCCCACTGTCGGCAATCCATTTCTATCCTGTTCCACAATCCGCTATTCAGATTGGCATTTTGAGGACAGACATTAACCAGACTGAATGATTCATACATGGCCGTCTCATTCCATTTGTTGTCACCTGCTGGGCACATGTGCCCACGCGACCAACCACATCCCCGATAGTCCTCAAGAGTAGCTCGTGGACTGGCAACACTTTCTTCCTCGTAGAAGTTGCTCATTCTTCTGATAGGGCCGTCTGTATGTTTTCCCGTTAAATGCCAAGCGACCCAATTGGGAACTTTCGTGTCAGGATTGTAGGAAACAATATAGGCTTTTTTCTTAATTATGATTTCTGAAACACTGATCAGTGGTGCTGGCTTACAGATCTCAAAAAATGAATCTGAAGTATCGGGGTCTTCACTTGGCTTTACTTCATCTATACTTTCTCTTTCACCTATTTCCAATGACTCTTCTGTGGGTGCAATCAGTGATGTCATCTGCGAGTACGCGTTGCCACTCGAAGAACTGCCATTTGCGTGAAGCAAAAGGAATAGCCCCAAGAAGGCGACAACAAATACTGCTATGGTAACTTTCAATTTCACAGAGCAATAGGAGTTAATTATCTATCTTAGGGAATGTCCCCGCTCTTGCGGGGACGACATTTCAATCATATTACAGTAGTTCTGCTAACAGTGCAGGGAAGTTCTTTGACTTGATTTTGATGTTCTCAAGCAGAGCCTTCTCGATGTCATCAATCTGGCCGTCACCCTTAATTTGTTCATACAGATACTTAGCCTCTTCATCATCGACCTCGCCATTTGACAGGTCATCGTCAAGGACAAACGATGTGATGGCTTTAATAAAGAAGTCTTTCCATTCAGGAGCATTCTTCTTGCCTGAAACGGCATTGTTCAGTTCAAACAGGAAATCTGCCTCTTTCTTGTCAATCACTCCGTCTTCATACAGAACCTCTTCAAGTTCCTTCACTTCGGCAGCATCGATAATACCGTCTGCCAACAACTCTCTTTTCAATTCTTCTAATGTTTTCATTGTCTCAATAAATTAGGTGAATACTGTTATTTTATTATAAGATGTTTCAATTCTCTTACTCCCGTCACCATAAATCCGATGATGAATATCACAATCCAATCGAACAAAGGTAATGACTGAACATTAAAGAAGTCGTTCAGTAACGGAACTTGCACAATGGCAATCTGACCAAGTGTTACCACCATTGCTATAAGCAAGAAACCATCACAGTTCTTTAAGTTCCAACCAGAGCCACCCGTCTTATAGCCACGTGCATTGAGCATATAACCCATGTGGGTCATTACGAATATGGTAAATAATAGAGTCAACTCGTATGTGGTAATATGACTTCTTTCGCCAAACGAGAAGGTAAGCAGGTCTTTCATACTCGTAATATCTGCATGTTGGAAAATAATCAGAAGAACCAACAGCATGACGAAGAAGAATCCTCCCACACCGAATATGTTCTGAAGCATCGACTTGTCAAGAATAAATGCTTTCGGGTCACGCGGTTTCTCATCCATCACTGACTTTTGTGGTGGCAGCGCAGAAAGTGCAATGGCTGCGAACGTATCCATAATCAAGTTCACCCACAGCATCTGGGTAACGGTTAAAGGTGACTCTGTTCCGAGGAATGCGCCAAACAGCACTAGGAAACAAGCAGCTACGTTCACTGTCAATTGGAACAGCAAGAAACGCTGGATGTTCTTGTAAAGAGAACGACCCCACATCACGGCATTGGCAATGGTACTAAACGAGTTATCCTGAATAATCATATCAGAAGCATCTTTTGCCACCTGAGTTCCGTTACCCATTGCAAGACCAACATCTGCCGCATTCAGAGCAGGCGCATCATTGGTACCGTCACCTGTCACAGCAACAACTTGGTCTAAACGGCGGAGTGAATCCACCAGCCGCTTCTTATCCATAGGTCTTGCACGCGCAATAATCTTAATGTCCATAACCCGCTCTTCGAGTTCCTTGTCGGACAACTTGGTCATTTCTGTGCCAGTAATAATATTCTTATCGCTGTCAACTTCAGTCCATAGACCAAGTTTACGGCCAACCTCCATAGCAGTAATAGGATTATCGCCTGTAACAATCTTTACATCGATACCAGCCTTCATACATTCCTCGATGGATTCCTTCACGCCTTCACGGATGTCATCCTGAATAGCAAAGACACCGACAAAATGGAGTTTGGTGTTTTTGAGGCTCCCCCCTTCAATGATTGTTTCATTGTTCTCCAATTCTATGTATGCAAGAGCCAGCGTTCGCATGGCTTTCTGCTGGTAGTTGGCTAATGCTCTTTCAAAATCTAACTTTGTGGCAGCATCAAGGTCTGAAATAGAAAGGAGAATCTCTGGTGCACCCTTCACGTATGCTACCTTTTTACCAAGAACGGCAGAATTGACGATGGTTGCCATATACTTGTTCTCTGTGGAGAAAGGTAAAATCTCAACTATCGCTGAGTTTTCACGGATATCAAGGTAGTTGCAGCCCTTGGCATTCAGCCACAACAGCAAAGCTCCTTCCGTAGGATTGCCTATCACCTTAATTGCATTTTTATCTGCGAAGTTAAGGTTTGCTGTAGAGTTTACAGCTATCATCTCAGCTAGTAGTTTGTCATCGACATTATTCAACTTTGCCTCTGCCACTTCCATCTGATTCTTGGTCAGAGTACCCGTTTTGTCCGTACAAATAACAGAGGCTGCACCCATCGTTTCGCAAGCATGCATGGTTCGTGGAAGCGTGTTGCTCTTCATAAGTTTTCTCATACTGAACGCAAGACTCAGGGTTACAGACATAGGCAAGCCTTCAGGAACGGCTACAACGACCAGCGTTACTGCAATCATAATAGTCTTCAGTATGTAGCTGACAAAGTCCACCCAGAATGCACTAGAAGCGAAGTCTGCTTCATACGACATGAAATACCATACAATACGGCCAATGATAATAAGTACGGCAAGCACATAGCTAGCATTGGTAATCCAGTCTGCCAGTCCATTAAGTTTTTTGCTTAATGGTGTTTCACTGCCTTTGCGCACGCGCATTCTATCAATAAGTGGCTGTTCTACAACCACATCTGCATCTTCATGTTCACCAAGGTACTCTTCAAGTGCATCATTGGCTTCATCTTCTGTGTTGAACTTGTCAATAATGGTGTTGTTGGTCTTGTCCTTAAGCAGCCAACCTACTTTAACTTCATTACCTTCGTTCAGCGAACGATAGACCTCACCGCTCTCTGTCTTGTCGCCAACGCTCTTAACCTCAGCCGTACAATAGCCCTCAATAATGGTTGT
>CAJONO010000035.1 GCA_905235905.1 uncultured Prevotella sp. | reverse complement strand
TCTCCAAATCGTAACCCCGTTTTTCCTCAATTCCCCACACTGCCTTTATATAAAGAAATCCTGCAAATTCTTACAAAGTTACGAAAATTCTTGGACATAACAAAGCTCTGGCTTGAGAAAGTCGGGGCTTTGCGATAAAAAATGAGGATGTGCCTATTTTGACACACCCTCGTTGTCGTTTTGGAACTTACAGGGGTTTCACCCCTGCCTGTGGTCTCAACGCCCCTTCTTTAACTTTGCAGTTTGAAAAGAATGTCCTTACGGGGCAACCCATCGGAGATGTGTATAAAGAGTAGGTTTGGGAAGGGGGACCGACGTGTGCCTAATTTCTGAATATGAGCCCTTGGCCAAACTCGTCGATAATGATAGGCTTTTCGCGTGACACCTCGTCGGCCAGCAACTTCTTGGAGAGGTTGTTGAGCACATAGTGCTGTATGGCGCGCTTCACAGGGCGGGCACCCATATCGGGGTCGTAGCCTTCACGTGCCAGCCAGCGGACGGCATGGTCGGTAGCTTCGAGCTGGAAGCCTTGCGGTTCGAGCATCTTCTGCACCCGCGAGAGCTGCAGGCGCACTACCTGGGCTATCTCGTCCTCGGTGAGTTGCTGGAAGGTGATAATTTCGTCGATACGGTTCAGGAACTCCGGTCGCATGGTCATACGCAACTGTTCACGTGTGGCGTTCGAGGTCATGATGATAATCGTGTTCTTGAAGTCGGCAGTGCGGCCCTTGTTATCGGTCAGCCGTCCGTCGTCGAGCACCTGAAGCAGAATGTTGAACACGTCGGGGTGGGCCTTCTCTATCTCATCGAACAGCACGACTGAGTAGGGTTTGCGGCGCACGGCTTCGGTCAACTGTCCGCCCTCGTCATAGCCGACGTAGCCCGGAGGGGCACCGACGAGTCGGCTCACGGTGTGCTTTTCCTGATACTCCGACATGTCGATGCGGGTCATCATCGTCTCGTCGTTGAACAGGTATTCGGCCAGTGCCTTGGCCAGTTCAGTCTTGCCTACGCCCGTCGTTCCCATGAAGATGAACGAGGCGATAGGCCGCTTCGGGTCTTGCAGACCGGCACGACTACGGCGCACGGCATCCGAGACGGCAGTGATGGCCTCGTTCTGACCAATCACGCGCTTGTGCAGTTCTTCTTCCAGATGGAGCAACTTCTCGCGTTCGCTCTGCATCATGCGGGTCACGGGGATGCCCGTCCAGCGGCTGACCACCTCGGCAATATCGTCGGCGGTGACCTCTTCGCGCACCAGCTTGTTGCCTCCTGATGTGCTGTTCAGCTGGCTCTGAATCGAATTGATGTGAGCCTCCAGCTCCTTCATCTGTCCGTAGCGTATTTCGGCCACACGTCCGTAGTTGCCCTCACGTTCTGCTCGCTCAGCCTCAAATTTCAGCTGTTCCATCTGCTGCTTGTCCTGCTGAATCTGGTTCACTAACTGTCGTTCACCTTCCCACTTGGCACGGAACTGCATCTCCTGCTCTTTCAGTTCGGCAATCTCCTTGTCGAGCTGCGAGAGTTTTTCGGAAGCGGGCAAACCGCTTCCCACGGGTTCGGCCTCCCTTTTCAGGCTTTCGCGCTCTATTTCGAGCTGTGCCAATCTGCGGGTTATCTCGTCGAGTTCCTCGGGCACCGAGTCACGCTCCATGCGCAGTTTGGCGGCCGCCTCGTCCATCAGGTCGATGGCTTTGTCGGGCAGGAACCGTTCTGAAATATAACGCTCCGACAGCTGCACGGCGGCGATACAGGCATCGTCCTGAATACGAACTTTGTGGTGGTTCTCGTAGCGCTCTTTCAGACCTCTTAATATGGAAATGGCACTCAGTTCATCAGGCTCGTCGACCATTACCGTCTGGAAACGGCGCTCCAGGGCCTTGTCTTTCTCGAAATACTTCTGATATTCGTTGAGTGTCGTCGCACCGATGGCCCTCAGTTCGCCACGGGCCAAGGCCGGTTTCAGAATGTTGGCCGCATCCATGGCACCCTCACCGCCTCCAGCCCCGACGAGCGTGTGTATCTCGTCGATGAAGAGCACGATACGTCCGTCGCTCTGCGTCACCTCATTAATGACGCTCTTCAGGCGCTCCTCGAACTCGCCCTTGTACTTCGCACCAGCCACCAGCGCGCCCATGTCGAGTGAGTAGAGCTGTTTATCCTTCAGGTTCTCAGGCACGTCGCCTCGAACAATACGTCCGGCCAGGCCCTCCACGATGGCGGTCTTACCCGTACCCGGCTCGCCAATTAATATAGGATTGTTCTTCGTGCGACGGCTTAGAATCTGGAGCACACGGCGAATCTCGTCGTCACGGCCAATGACAGGGTCGAGCTTGCCCTGACGAGCCAGATCGACGAGGTTCTTGGCATATTTCTCCAACGACTGATAGTTGTCGTCGGCGCTCTGCGACTGCACTTTCTGTCCACGACGCAGTTCCAGAATGGCCTGCCGCATGTCTTTCTCCGTAGCTCCTGCATCCTTCAGAATGCGACTCACGGTAGAATTGACCATCAAGAGAGCCAAGAGAATAGGCTCGCACGACACATACTCGTCACCCATCTCCTTGGCCAGGTCTTCTGCTTTCTGCAACACTTTGTTCGAGTCATTCGAGAGATAAGGATTTCCACCCTCAACACGGGCGAGATGCTGCATCTCCTGTTGGGCCAACAACTCAATTTGCTGGGCGTTCACGCCTAACTTCTGGAAGATGAACGTGGTCACATCCTTTGCCTTGTCCATCAGACCTACGAGCAGATGTACAGGCTCGATGCTCTGCTGGCCATTGCGTTGTGCCGTCTGTACGGCAACTTGCACGGTTTCCTGTGCTTTGATTGTAAACTTTTCCAATGTCATAATAAGCTCCTTTCTTTTTTATTTGTCATCCATCAAAGAATATGCCTAACAGCAACACAAGCCAATTTGGCACACAAGCAAGACAGAATGTCATATCTTTTGCAAATTACTTCCACATTATTTGCTCATTTCATAGAAAAAGCGTAATTTTGCAGCCGCAAATCGTTTATTATATAAATAAGGTAAAGAAATGAAAGCATTTGTATTCCCCGGCCAAGGGGCACAGTTCGTAGGTATGGGCAAGGACCTATACGAAAACAACACAACCGCAAAGCAACTTTTTGAGAAGGCAAACGAGATTCTTGGCTATAGAATCACGGATATTATGTTTGAAGGTACTGATGAAGACCTGAAACAGACAAAGGTGACGCAGCCTGCAGTGTTCCTCCATTCAGTCATCTCGGCTGTCTGCGCAACACCGTTCGACCATCCTGAGGAGAATCGCCCACGCATGATGGCAGGTCACTCGCTGGGTGAGTTCTCGGCACTGACCGTAGCAGGTGCCCTGTCGTTCGAAGATGGCCTGCGTCTGGTTTATGCCCGCGCCATGGCCATGCAGAAAGCCTGCGAGACTGTCCCCTCGACGATGGCTGCCATCATCGGCCTGCCCGATGAGAAGGTGGAGAAAATCTGCGCCGGCATTAACCGTGACGGCCATGTAGTGGTGTGTGCCAACTATAACAACCCTGGCCAGCTGGTCATTTCGGGAAATATTGAAGCCGTCAACGAGGCATGCGAACAGCTGAAAGCTGCCGGTGCCAAGCGCGCACTGCCTTTGAAAGTGGGTGGTGCCTTCCATTCGCCCCTGATGCAACCAGCCAAGGACGAGCTGCAGGCAGCTATCGAAAAGACAGAGTTCAATGAACCGATGTGTCCCGTCTATCAGAACGTTGACGGCAAGCCCCACACTGAACCTGCCGAAATCAAGGCTAACCTCATTGCCCAGCTCACCAGTTCGGTTCGATGGACACAGTGTGTGCAGTCGATGATTGCCGATGGTGCCGACGACTTCACTGAGTGTGGTCCTGGTAAGGCTTTACAAGGTATGATAGCTAAGATAAATAAAGAGGTGAACGCTCATGGCATCGAATAAGGTTATCATTTACCAAATCTTTACGCGTCTGTATGGCAACCGCTGTCAGACGCGTAAACCTTATGGAAAAATCGAAGAGAATGGCTGTGGGAAGCTGAACGACTTCACGCCCTCAGTACTTAAGCATATCAAGGAGATGGGCTTCTCGCATGTTTGGTACACTGGCATCATTCGTCATGCCACGATGACCGACTATACCAAGTACGGCATTCCCCGTCAGCATCCAGCTGTAGTGAAGGGCGAGGCTGGCTCACCCTACGCCATAGCCGACTATTATGACATTGACCCAGACTTGGCTATCGATGTCGACAACCGCATGGGGGAATTCGAGAAACTGGTCAGCCGCACCCATCGTGCCGGTTTGAAAGTGATTATCGACTTTGTGCCCAACCATGTGGCTCGTCAGTACAAAAGTATTTGTAAGCCTCAAGGCATCAAGGACTTGGGTGAGGATGATGACACGCAGCAAGGCTTTTCGCCTGCCCACAATAATTTCTATTATTGCCCAGGTCAGATATTTACGCCCTACTTCGACCTCTATCATGGTGAGAAAGAACCCTACCATGAGTATCCGGCCAAAGCCACGGGCAACGACTGTTTCAACAATGCACCAGGGAAGAACGACTGGTACGAGACGGTGAAGCTGAACTACGGCGTAGACTATTATGCTGGCGGCACTACCCATTTCGACCCCCTACCCTCTACATGGCAGAAGATGCTCGACATTCTCTTCTTTTGGGCAGCAAAGGGCATCGACGGCTTCCGCTGCGACATGGCCGAGATGGTGCCAGCCGCTTTCTGGGCATGGGCAACGACACAGGTGAAGACGCAGTATCCGGAATTGGTGTTCATAGGCGAGGTGTATAATCCTGCTGAATATCGCAATTATATTGCTGCAGGCTTCGACTATCTCTACGACAAGGTTGGCATGTACGACGTGCTTCGCGACATTGTATGTCACCGTCGCGGCACTGATGACATCACGCATGCTTGGCAGAATACCGACGACATACGCCACCACATGCTTTATTTCCTCGAGAACCATGACGAGCAGCGCATTGCCAGCGACTTCTTTGCTGGCGACGGCAGCAAGGCTGTGCCTGCCCTCATCGTTAGTGCCCTGCTGGAAAGCAATCCGCTGATGGTCTATGCCGGACAGGAATATGGTGAACGCGGCATGGACGAGGAAGGCTTCAGTGGCAGGGACGGCCGCACGACCATCTTTGACTACTGGTCGGTAGATACACTTACACGTGCAGCCAGCGGACAGCTTACCGATGAAGAGCAGTCGCTTTTCTCTATATATAATAAGGTGTTGGGAATTGCCCGAAAAGAGAAAGCTATCGTCGAAGGGAAAATGTTCGATTTAATGTATGCCAACCCCCAGAAAGGTGCGCAGTACGCTTTCCTGCGTAGTTCTGGCAGGAACCTGATGTTGGTAGCCGTCAATTTTGAAGACGTACCCATCGACATGCAGCTCCATATACCGGCTCATGCCTTCGACTATCTTGGCATAGAAAACGGCAGCTATGAAGCCGTCGACATGCTGAACGACAGCCAGCATGAAGTGCAGCTGACAAGAGACGGCTCTGTCCCGCTCCATATAGAAAAGAGATACGGAATCATATTCAAATTAAAACGACATTAGCAAAGGTGCATGTCGCCCTCGCGTCATGTTCTATTATTAACACTTTTTGAATTTAGTGTTTTTAACACCATTTTTTCGCCGATATGTTTGCACATGTCGGCTTTTTTTTGTTACTTTGCCAACAGTTACAATAACCAAAACCAAACAATTATGGCAAACACAACAGAAAATGCGAATCTGTGTGGTCTGAAGCGCGAGGACTTCCAGACCACGATTAATGGTAAGAAAACCGATCTTTACATTCTGCGCAACCGCAAGGGTTACGAAGTAGCAATCTCTAACTATGGCGGGGCTATCTGTGCCATCATGGTGCCCGACAAGAACGGTAACGTGGGCAACGTCATTCAAGGCCACGCCAACATCGAGTCGCTCATGAGCGGTAACGAGCCTTATCTCTCAACGCTCATTGGCCGTTGGGGCAACCGAATCTGCAAAGGACAGTTCACGCTGAATGGCAAAGAGTATCAAGTAGCTATCAACAACGGTCCCAACCACCTGCATGGCGGTCTTAAGGGCTTCAACGCCAAAGTATGGGATGCACGTCAGATGGGCCCCCGTTCATTGGCTCTGCACCGTGTCTCTTCCTACGGAGAAGAAGGATATACAGGCGAACTGGACGTAACGGTTGAATTTACCTTCACCGATCAGAACGAACTTATTCTGGAGTATCTGGCTACCACCAACAAGAAGACCATCGTCAATCTGACCCACCATGCCTTCTTCTCATTAGCAGGCACGGCCGACCCCACACCGACCATCGACGACCTCGTTTGCGAAATCAACGCCGACTTCTATCTGCCTACCGACGACACTGCCATTCCTACAGGCGAGATTCTGAAGGTAGAAGGCACACCGTTCGACTTCCGCAAGCCGAAGGCCATTGGCAAAGAGATTGACGCCGACTTCGAGCAGATCAAGTTCGGTAACGGCTATGACCACAACTACGTGCTGAACAAGCAGGAAGAGGGTGAGCTGAGCTTCGCTGCTCGTCTGACCGAGCCAAAGAGCGGTCGCACACTCGAGTGCTACACCACCGAGCCAGGCATGCAACTCTACACGGGCAACTACCTCTGTGGCTACAAGGGTGCCAACGGTGCTACCTATCCCCGTCGCTCAGCCGTCTGCTTAGAGACGCAGCACTTCCCCGACACGCCCAACCGTCCGTACTTCCCCAGCGTTGTACTCAATCCAGGACAGCGCTACAAGCAGAAGACCATTTACAAGTTCGGCGTAGAGTGTTGAATGTTGAGTGTTGAGAATTGAGAGTTATTTAATAGTCATATCAAATAGATGATACTATTTCAAATCTCAATTCTCAACATCATATTAGAATAAAACAACAATATTAATAATAACAGTTTGAGGCGAGGCGACAGAAAAACTCTCAACCCTCAATTCTCAACTCTCAAATCAAAAACTATGTCACAAAAACAAACTCCGAACTATTTGTTCCCATTGATTATTGTGTTCATCGTGTGCTTCCTCATCGGATTCATCACGACGATGAACAACTCCATGATTGAGTTCTGTAAAGAAGCCTTCAAGCTGACCGACACACAGGGACAGCTTGTCAACACCTTCTTCTACGGAGCTTATTTCTTCTCTATCCCCTTCGCCATGATGATGAGCAAGATTGGCTACAAGGCAACACTTGTACTCGGTCTTACCGTTGTCGGTATCGGCTTCATTGCCAACAACTTAGGTGTCACTGCTGCACTTGGTACTGCAAATGTCTATACCGTGTTCCTTTGCTGCATGAGTATTGTGGCCTTGGGCGTGGTAATGCTGCAGTTGGTGGCAAACCCCTATGTGATGGTACTTGGCAAGCCTGAAAGCGGTGCCTTCCGCATGACACTCTCTCAGGCCCTGAACTCGGTAGCAACGACTGTGGCTCCCATCTTCATCACCGCTGTGATTATTGCCGACAAGCCCAAACTGCCTGAGAACGTGCCTGGCCCGTTCCTCATGCTGGGTATCTTTGCACTGGTTATTGCCGCCATTCTGTTCTTCATTAAGTTGCCAGATCCTGACATGGACAAGAAGGACGATGCAGAGGCAGCAGTCGACATGAACCAGTACAAGAGCAGTGTGTTCAAATATCCGCACGTCTGGTTTGGTGCTTTGGCCATTGCCATGTATATGGGTCTTGAGATTGGTATTCCATCGATGCTTCCCGCATATTGGAAAGCCGACCCGACGCTGCCAGGCTCTGCCACAGACTATCTGCCTCTCTACTGGGGCGGCATGATGGTGGGTCGTTTCGTGGGGTCTGCTATTCTGGCCAAGTTCGAGGCTCGCAAGCTGCTTACTGCCTGTCTGATTCTCGGTGCATGCTGCGTAGGCATCTCATTCTTCCTTCCGGGCATGGCTGCTGTCTATGCCATGCTGGCTGCCGGACTGTTCCACTCGGTGATGTGGCCCCTCATCTTCAACCTCGGTTTGCAGGAGCTCGGTCCTCACACGAAGAACGCCTCTGGCCTGATCAACATGGGCGTACTGGGTGGCGCTACACTGCCGCTCCTCATGGGCACTGTTGTTGACAATCCTGCCCTTGGCGTAGGTGTTGCCATCATGATGATGTTCGTCTATTATGCCTACGTCCTCTGGTTCTGCAACTGGGGCAGCAAGATTGGACTGGTCAAGAATTGAGAATTGAGGATTGAGAGTTGAGAGTTATTTAATAGATTTATGGAACAACAAGATGAAATCACCATCTACGAGTTGGCCAGTGACTTTGCACTCCGCATCGTAAATCTATACAAATATCTCACAGAAGAAAAAAAGGAATTTGTGATGTCCAAACAACTGCTCCGCTCTGGAACCAGTATTGGTGCCAATTCCTTTGAAGGAAAAAATGCTCATAGTAGAGATGATTTTGCTTACAAAATGAGCATCGCGCTGAAGGAAGCAGGCGAGTCTGGCTTCTGGATAGACCTTCTTCATCGTAGCCACTTTCTCGATGAAAAGCAGTACGCTTCACTCTATCAAGACTGGAATCATGTATATGCTGTTTTAGTGAAAATCGTGAAGGCTACCAAACCTCAATTTTTTAAAATTGGACAAGAATAAAAACAAATAACAACAATTATTATTAACCCTTGGCTGAGAAAAGAGAGTTCTGATCTATATATAAATCTCAACCCTCAACCCTCAACCCTCAAATCAAAAAAAGCTATGATTGAAATTGATTTCGTAAGACAGCGCTTCATCAAGCACTTTGACGGAAAAACTGGTAATGTTTACACATCTCCTGGTCGTATCAACCTGATTGGTGAGCACACCGACTAT
>CAJONO010000034.1 GCA_905235905.1 uncultured Prevotella sp. | reverse complement strand
TAAGACGAGAAATTAAAGCGAGTTTATGTGACTTTTAAGCGGAATTTTAAGTGAGAACCTTTGGAATCCCCTTTATTTAGGGCATTTGGGCATAGAAGATTTACGTAACTTTAAGCGAGACTTACGTGAGAATTTAGACGAGATTAGACGGGATTTTAGACGGGATTTTAGACGGGATTACGTGAGATTAAGTGAGTTGGATACGTTTTGTAATTGCCCACTTCTATCTGGAAAGTGGGTTCGTCGTAGCAGGATAAAATAGCGAAAAACGAGGCGAAAAAGAAATTATTCACGTGAACGCTTGCTCGTTACGGCGATTATTTGTAACTTTGTGGCCAAAATTGAAAAGTTCCTGAGTGAGCCGTGCGGCTTTCAGATGGGGACTGAAACTTAAAAACTGAAGAGACAATGGAAAATAGCAATATGGTTATTGGAATAGACGTGGGCATCTCTACGACGAAGATTGTGGGCTTGCGTGGCGGAAAGATTGTGTCGCCCATCCGCATTACGGCTGTCGACCCTATCACTTCGCTCTATGGCGCCTTTGGCAAGTATCTGCACGACAACAACTTGCTGTTGGGCGAGGTGGAGCATGTGATGCTGACGGGTGTCGGCTCAGCCTATGTTCGGAACGACGTCTACGGTGTGGCCACGTCGAAGACCGACGAGTTCGTGGCCGATGCGCTTGGTGCCCGCTACGAGTCGAAGCTTGAACAGGCCATTGTGGTGTCGATGGGTACGGGAACGAGTTTCGTGATGTGCCATGGCGACGACATGCGCCACATCGGTGGCATCGGCATTGGCGGCGGCACCCTGCAGGGACTCTCGCGCCTGCTTCTCAACACGAGCGACATAAAGCAGGTAGCGGCGCTGGCCATGCAGGGCGACATCAGTCATGTCAACCTGCTCATTGGCGACATCTCCGCCCATCCGCTGCCGGGCCTGCCCATGAATGCCACTGCCTCGCTCTTTGCCCGTGCCAAGAACAATGCCGCCCAGGAGGATATTGCCGCCGGCCTCATCTCGATGGTGCTGCAGTCTATCGGGTCGGCCGCCGTGTTGGCAGCGCAGGGTACCGACTGTCGCGACATGGTGCTCATAGGCAACCTCTCGCTGCTTCCGCAGTGCAAGGAGGTGTTCCCCGCACTCGAGAAACTCTATGGTGTGCGCTTCCACATTCCCAAGTATTCCGAGTTCTGCACTGCTATTGGTGCAGCCTTGGCCTATCACAGTTCATAGTTCATAGTTTATAGTTTATAGTTGACAGAGAATAATCCCTAAGACTAACCGTTATGAAAAAGACTCTTGCCCTATTCTTGTGTTTGGCGGTGATGCTCTGTGTTCAGGCCGCTTTCAGTTCACAGTTCACAGTTCATAGTTCACAGTTCACAGTTCGCGGTTCGGAAATGACCGATACTGTGGTTGCCGACAGTGTGGCAACTGACACCGTGATGGCCGACACCTTGGCTGCCGACACGGCGAAAGCCAAGAAAAAGAAGCCGTCGGAGTATGAGAAACTGCTCAAGACGAAAGGTGCCTTGGAGCAGAAAGGACTGTTTACCGTGCGCCATATCGAGGATAAGTACTACTTCGAGGTGCCCGATTCCATGCTGGGTCGTCTGCTACTCTGCGTCACTCGCTTCACCGCCGTGCCGCAAGGCTTCGGACAGTTTGCCGGCGAGGAGATAACCCACTGTACCATCTATTTTGAACAGCGCGACGAGAAGACGCTGTTCATGCGCCAATACGTGCTGAGCTATCTGGCCGACGACAAGGACAACATAGCCCGCACATTGGAGAAGTCGACCATCGATCCCATCGTGAATTCGTTTAAGGTAATCGGTCGCAACGAGGAGGATGATGCCCAATTGGTAGAGGTGACGGGACTCTTCAAGGGCGACAACAACCTGTTCAGCTTCCAATCGAGTTCGAAGACGGCACTGAAGGTGGGCGGTCTGCAGGGCGATCGCACGTTTATCGATACAATGAAGGTCTATCCCACCAATATTGAGATTGTAACCACCCGTACATACGGGAGTTCGCCTGCCGCCTCGGCCGCATCGAAGACGGGCAGCGTGACGATGGGCTTCAACACGTCGATGGTCGTGCTGCCGAAAGAACCTATGCGCAAGCGTATCTGGGACAGTCGTGTGGGCTATTTCGTCAACACGTTCCGACAGTTCAGCGACGATCAGACGAAAGCCCAGCACGAGTCGTTCATCTCTCGCTACCGCTTAGTGCCTAAGAACAAGAAGAATTATCTGGCCGGCAAACTGACCGAGCCCGTGAAACCCATCGTCTACTATATAGACCCCGCCACGCCGAAGAAATGGATTCCCTATCTTCGACAGGGCATTGACGACTGGAACGTAGCTTTCGAGGCTGCCGGCTTCAAGAACGCCATCGTGGCCAAGGAGTGGCCTGAGAACGACTCAACGATGAGTCTCGACGATGCCCGCTTCTCGGTGCTGCGCTATCTGCCCAGCGAGACGGAGAACGCCTATGGCCCGCGCATCGTCGACCCCCGTTCCGGCGAGATTATCGAGGCACATATCTGCTGGTTCCATAATGTGATGAACCTGCTCACGAAATGGTATATGGTGCAGTGCGGAGCGCAAGACAAGCGAGCCAGGAAGATGAAGTTCGACGACAAGCTCATGGGGCAGCTCATACGCTTCGTGTCGTCGCATGAGGTAGGTCATACGCTTGGCCTTCGGCATAATATGGGAGCCTCGTCGGCCACGCCCGTCGAGAAGCTGCGCGACAAGCAGTGGGTGGAGAAGAATGGCCATACGGCCAGCATTATGGACTATGCCCGCTTCAACTACGTGGCACAGCCCGAGGACAAGATTGGCGAGAAAGGTCTCTTTCCCCGCATCAACGACTATGACCGTTGGGCTATTAAGTGGGGCTACCAGTGGCGGCCGGAGTTCAAGGACGAGTTTGATGAGAAAGAGAAGCTGATGAAGGAAACGACCGACGTGCTGCGCCAGAATCCGCGCCTGTGGTTTGGCGGCGAGGGTGGCGGCGAGGATCCGCGCTCTCAGACCGAAGATCTGGGCGACAACAGCATGAAGGCCTCTGACTATGGTGTGAAGAATCTGAAGCGTGTCATGGAGGCACTGCCGCAGTGGACCCATGAAGACAACGACCAATATGACGACCTCTCGATGATGTACAACGAGGTACTTAGCCAGTTCACCCGCTATCAGAACCATGTGATGAAGAACATTGCCGGTCGCTACCGCAACAACATGCCGGGACAGCAGCCGATGGCCTTCGTGCCGAAAGACCGGCAGAAAGAGGCACTCGACTATCTGGGTCGCCAAATCTTCGACGCGCCGGAATGGCTCTATCCTGCCGACATTGTCTATAAGGTTGGGGTCAATCCAGCTGGTAATCAGACATCGCGACAGGATAACTTGCTGGGCCGCCTGCTCAATGGCTATGTGCTGAACACCCTTTGCAACCAAGCGGCCATCGATCCTTCGGCCTATGCTGCCAATGAGTTCTTGGCCGACCTCTTTGAGCAGGTGTGGAAACCGATTGACAGCGACAGTAACTGGAAGAACCAGATGCGCCGCAACCTGCAGCGCACTTATCTCGACCAATTGGACGAACTGCTGACTCCTTCGTCGAAGACGCCTGCTTCGTCGCGGGTGGACGACAGTGATGTCTCGCTCTTCCTGCTACAGCATCTTGACCAGGTTGAAGCCTACTTGAAGTCACAGACCGAGCGCCAGTCTGGGCAGGACGCAAAGGCCGACATCAATATCCTGCACTATCGTGACTTGCTGGAACGCCTGCAGCTTATCCGTGAGCGGAGAAAAAGTCCCTTGCTACGCTAATCTATTTAAATACAATCTACTGATATGAAGAAAATGAATAATTGGGTGCTTGCCGCTGTCCTCATGTTTTGCGGAGCACAAGAAGTACTGGCACAAAGCGATGCGGAGGCACAGGCCTTTGCCCGTGGTGCCGACATTAGCTGGTGTACGGAAATGGAGGCAGCTGGCCGCAAGTTTCGCAATGCCAGCGGTACAGAGACCGACATCTTCGTGCTGATGAAAGAGATAGGCATGACGGCCATCCGTCTGCGTGTATGGGTCAACCCCGTGAAGTTTGGCTATGGTGCCTGGAGCGACATGGCCGATGTCATAGCCAAGGCGAAACGGGCCCACGAGCAAGGACTCGACCTGATGATAGACTTCCACTATAGCGATTTCTTCACCGACCCTGGCACACAGACAACACCGATGGACTGGGTAGGAATGACGAGTGCCGAGGTGAAGAGTCTGCTGGCAGCCCACACCAAGGAAGTGCTACAGGCACTGAAGGACGAAGGTGTTGAGCCGAAGTGGGTGCAGGTGGGCAACGAGACCAACAACGGCATGGTATGGGACTTTGGGAAAATAGACTGGAGCAAGAGCGGTAGTGCCCGCTATGCCGACTATGTGGCGATGAGCAATGCCGGCTATGCTGCCGTGAAGGAGGTGCAGCCCCATGCCATCGTCATCGTTCACATTGCCGAGACAAAGAATGCCAGCTGGTTCTTCAAGGAGTTCAGGGCCGCAGGCGGCAAGTTCGACATGATCGGGCTGTCGCATTATCCCACGGAGGAAGAATGGAACAGCAGTGCGAGCACGGCAACCTACAGCAATATTCTTGCTGCCAACCATGTGAAGACGGCCATTTCGTTGTTTGGAGTGCCCGTGATGATTTGCGAGACGGGCTTCAACGTCAGCAAGCCCGCCTTAGGGTCACAGGTGATGAAAGATCTGTTCGACCGCATGCAGGCCATTCCCAAGTGTGCTGGCATCTTCTATTGGGAACCAGAGACCGATGGCCAGTGGAAGCCCTCCTATTATACCAAACTGAAGTGGGGTGCCTATAGCAAGGGTGCCTTTACCACTATTGGCAAGCCGAAAGCCACTCTCGATGCCTTCGGAGGGTCGACGGCCGACGTGCGCTCTGCCGTCGGTGGTCAGTCGACGCTCAATCCCACTCGCTACGATTTACGAGGCATAAGCCTGAACGCCAGCACGTTGCAAAGGCACGGACTGTATGTTCAGGACAAGAGAGTGCATTTTGATAAGCGATAGCTACATAATCTGCGAGATTTCCTTCAATGCCTCAACCTTCTTGAGACTGTCCATGATTGACTTCACGTCCTCACGGTCGTGAACACGGAGGTCGATGGAGCCGTCGAACACGCCGTCTTCGGTGGTAAAGGTGAGTCGGCGGATGTCAACAGACAGTTGGTTGCTGATGACACGCGTCACCTCGTTGACCAGACCGCGGCGGTCGATGCCGGCCAGCTGGATGGTGGCATCGAAGAAGTGGGTCTTGCGCATTTCCCACTTGGCATCGAGTATGCGGTTGCCGTAGCTGGTCTTCAGCTTGTTGGCCACAGGACAAGCGCGCTTGTGAATCTCAATCTGGTTCTTGTTGTCGATGTAGCCCAGGATGTCGTCGCCGGGAATGGGGTGACAGCATGAGGGAAACTTGTACTGATGTATGTTGTCATCGGTGAGAATAATGGGCTTCTTGCGGTTGAACTTTTCGGGCACGGTAAACAGCTCCGGCTTGGCGTCGTCGGTTTTTTTCTTGGCCTTGACAAAGGGCACATACTTGCGCCAGCCGCCGTTTGTCTCGCCCTTCTTGGTCTTGCCTTTCAGCTCGTCGAGGTCTTTCTCTCCAAGCAGGATGGTCTTCTCGCCTAATGAGTGGAAGAACTCTTCGCGACGGTGCATCTCATGAAACTCGGCCAACTGGTCGATAATCTCGGATGTGGGCTCCATGCCGTTTCTCTTCAGCCATTCGGTCAGCATCTGTTCGCCTGCTTTCTGTATCTCGCGGCCATTGCGGCGCAGTATAGAAACAATCTTGGCCTTGGCCTTGGCTGTGTAGACGAAGTTAATCCATGCGGGCTGCACGTGTTGCGACTTCGATGTCAGGATTTCCACTTGGTCGCCGCTTTGCAGCTTGTGGCTCATGGGCACCAGCTTGTGGTTGACCTTTGCGCCGATGCAGTGGCTGCCGAGGAAGGTGTGTATGGAGAAAGCGAAATCGAGTGCCGTACAGTCGGCAGGCATGGTCTTGATTTCGCCCTTGGGCGTAAAGATGAATATTTCGCTTGCAAAGAGGTTCAGCTTGATGGCATCGAGGAAGTCCATGGCATCGGGCTGCGGGTCGTCTAAGATTTCCTTGATGGTATGCAGCCATTCGTTCAGTTCGTTCTCGTCTTCCGTATATTCCAGGTCTTCCTTGCCCTCCTTGTACTTCCAGTGGGCGGCCAGTCCCTGTTCGGCCACCTCGTCCATGCGGTCGGAACGTATCTGCACTTCAATCCAGTGGCCTTCCTTCGACATGAGTGTGACGTGCAGGGCCTGATATCCGTTCGACTTGGGGTGATTAATCCAGTCGCGCAGACGGTCGGGATGACTGCGATAGATCTGGCTCAGCTCCACATAGATGTTGAAGCACTCCTTGGTTTCCATTTCGCGGCTTGTGGGGGTGAAGATGATGCGCACGGCGAGGATGTCGTAGATCTCGTCGAACGTCACGTGCTTGTTCTGCATCTTCGTCCAGATGGAGTAGGGGGTCTTCACGCGCTCGCGAATCTCATATTTCAGTCCCATGCGCTTCAAGGTCTCTTCAATAGGCTCGATGAACTGGTCGAACGACTGGTCGCGTGACACCTTCGTTTCGCGGAGCTTGTTCTCAATGGCCTTGTATTCCTCGGGATGCTCGAAGCGGAAACTAAGGTTCTCCAGTTCCGACTTAATCTTATAGAGGCCCAGCCGATGGGCCAGTGGGGCATAGATATAGAGCGTTTCGCCTGCAATCTTGTATTGCTTGTTGGCAGGTTGCGAGTCTAAGGTGCGCATGTTGTGCAGTCGGTCGGCTATCTTGATGAGAATCACGCGTATGTCCTCGCTCATGGTGAGCAGCAGTTTCTTGAAGTTCTCGGCCTGTGCCGATGCCTTCTCGCCGAAGATGCCGCCTGAGATTTTCGTCAGACCGTCGACAATCTGCGCAATCTTCGGGCCAAACACGTTTGCTATGTCTTCAACCGTAAACTCGGTATCTTCGACCACGTCGTGGAGCAGTGCCGAACAGATGCTCGTCGACCCTAACCCTATCTCTGAACAGGCTATCTGTGCCACGGCAATGGGGTGCATGATATAGGGTTCGCCCGACAGGCGTCGCACACCTTTGTGTGCCTGTTTGGCAAAATTGAATGCCTTGGTGATGAGGTCGGTCTTCTTGCGGTGTCGTGAACTCTCGTAGTCGGAAATCAGTTTCTGGTAGGCATCGTTAATCAGTTTCTCGTCGGCAGCTTCGCGGATAATCTCTTCGTCGGTCATAGGGATGAGTGTTAGTGTGATAAAGAATAGGATATGGAAAGGGAAATGGAAAAGAGAAGGAGAGAGAGTTACTTCACACGAATTTTCTGGCCGTAACGGATGTTTCCGCCCTTGATGCCATTGAGTCGTTGTAACTGCTTCACGCTGACGCCATTACGCCTCGCTATGGCTCCGAGCGTGTCGCCTTTGCGCACGGTGACTGTTTTTCCCCGTGCCGATGAGTTACGGCGGCTGCCCGATTTCTTGCCGGAGAGCACTGGTGTGTCGTCAACATTTACCACGTCGCGCTTGCCTATCAGCTCCTGTGTGTTATAGTTGCAGATGGAGTCCTGCATGTCGATGAAGCGCACCAGGTCGGCTGGCAGCATGCGAATGGGCGACGACACCGTAGTGCCGGGCACCACGTCGCGGCGATAGGCAGGATTGAGCGAGCGTAACATTTCTATATCAATGCCGAGCACAGCCGATATCTGCCGAAGACTGATGTTGCGGTTCACCATCACCGTGTCGGTCTTGGCCGGCAGGTTGCTTCGCATGGGGCAGATGTTGTGCTCGCAGTAGTAGTTCATCACATAGTTGGCGGCAATAAATGCAGGCACATATCCACGCGTTTCCTTGGGAAGATAGGGGTAGATTTTCCAGTAGTCCTTCTCGCCGTTGGCGCGGTGGATGGCTTTCTGGATGTTGCCTGGCCCGCAGTTATAGGCGGCCAGCACCAGGCTCCAGTCGCCAAAGATTTTGTAGAGGTCGCTCAGATAATGGGCGGCGGCATACGACGACTTCAGAGGGTCGCGCCGCTCGTCGGTATAGTTGTTGATGGTGAGGCCGTATTCGCGCCCCGTGCCCAGCATGAACTGCCAGAGGCCGGTGGCTCCGACACGCGACACTGCCGATGGCTTCAAGGCCGACTCGATGACTGGCAGGTATTTCAGTTCGAGTGGCAGCCCATAGGCTTCGAGGGCTTCCTCGAAGATGGGGATGAAGAAGTTGGCAGCTCCGAGCATGAAACTGACGGAGCGGCGCAGCCGTCCGGTATAGCGGTCGATGAATGCCTGTACCACTTCGTTGTAGGGCATCTCGATGACCGTAGGCAGGCGGCGCAGACGGTCTATGTAGAACTCCTTCGGATAGGACGGGTTCTCGTCTGTCATCTGGCAGTCGTCGTCGATGCGCAGATAGTTTTTCGACGTGTAGAGCTGCAGCAGGCTGTCCAGGTCGTAGGTCATGGCCTCTGGAAAGTCGAACTCTTCTTCGTTTCCCTCGGCATCGGTAATGGTAACTTCGTCTTCGTCAAGCACTGTCTGTGCCTGTATGCTAAAGGGCAGAAAGGCGGAAAGGAGAAATGGCAGACACCACTTCACCCACCTCTTTGCCATTGTATTGAGATCTTTCATATTCATATTCATTCGTTTTGTTAATTGCAGCGGGCAAACCGCTGCACACGGACCCTTGCGGATTGCAGCGGGCAAACCGTTGCACACGGACCCTCGTTGCTTTTCTCGCAGACCAGCTTCTGTCTCTCAGAAGTTCAGGCTGCAGTTCAAGCCTACCGATGTGGCATAGAGCGGGTTCATTGACGAGCCGTTGCCTATGACCGTGGGGCGTACCTTTAGGCTCAGGTCTTTCGAGATGTCAAAGTCCGACAGTTCTGCGTCGACATAGGCGTCGATCACCGAGATGGCATAGATGCCCACCATGACGAAGAAGCTCAAGTCGCGCCATCTGCGATATTTGTCCTTACGGCTCTTGAATATCTGCTTGTATCGTTCCTCGTTAGTCGAGTCGATTTTCCGTCCTAAGTGCATGAACTTGTTATAGCTGGCCGTGGCAGGGTCGTCGTCCATAATGTCGAGATAGGCCTGCTGGTAGTCACGATACATCATGTTGTTCCAGCTGAGGGCGTAGATGCAGCCAATGAATCCGCCGTAGACGATGGGTAGCTTCCAGTATTTGCGGTTGTAAATCTGTCCGCCTCCGGGGATGACGAGTGCCAGCCATAGTGCCCTTTGCGGGTCGGGTCGCCATGTGGTCCAGTCGCGTCGGGCCTTTTTCGTCAGGAACGGTCCGTTGTCTTTCCGGATGATTGATGGCACTGCGGCGCTATCGGCCAATGCGATGATGCTATCGTGCTGCAGGGCCTGAAACATCGAGTCGACAGCCGCTACTATCGAGTCGCTTGCCTCGTCGGGCAGTGCTTGCTCGTAGTCCCTGCTTTGCGCCTGCACTCCCATTGTTGCCCCGGCAACGAGAAGAGCTGCGGCCAGCAGTTGCTTCCTGACTATATTATAAATAAGGTGTCGCGTCAATTTCTTACTCCGTCAATGGCGTTCATTATGCGTTCCAGTTCCTCCTCGTTGGCAAAGGGGATGCTGATCTTTCCCCTTCCCTTAGGCGAGCAGCTCATGGTAACCTGTGTCTTAAAGAAGTCGCTGAGCCTCCGCTTCAGCACGTTATACTCTTCGGGCAGCTGTGCCTGCGCCGTGACTTTTTTCTTGACTGCCTGCACGTCTTCTCCGTTTTTCAGCATCTGCACCATTTCCTCGACCTTGCGCACGGAGTATTGGTTCTTTTTCACTTCGTTGAAAAGCTTCAGCTGCATTGAGGGCGAATCGATTGACAGCAGCGCACGTGCATGCCCCATGTCGATGTCGCGGTTCTTCAGTGCCATCTGTATTTGTGCTGGCAGCTTCAGCAGGCGCATGTAGTTGGTTACGGCTGTGCGGCTCTTTCCCACGCGGTCGGAAATCTTCTCCTGGGTCATGCCCGTGGCATCGGCCAGATGCTGATAGGCCAGTGCTATCTCGATGGCGTTCAGGTCTTCGCGCTGAATGTTCTCTACCAGTGCCAGCTCCATCACGTTCTCGTCCTCGACCGTGCGGATGTAGGCCGGTATGCTCTTCAGCCCGGCAATCTGCGAGGCTCGCCAGCGGCGCTCACCTGCAATGATCTGATAGCGGTCGTCGGCCACCTGTCGGAGCGTGATGGGTGCAATGATGCCCATGTTCTGAATGCTCGTGGCCAGCTCTTGCATGGCCGTTGGGTCGAACTCTCGGCGCGGCTGGTCGGGGTTGGGCTCTATCTGCTCGATGGGTATCTCGTTGAGGTTCGACGACCCCTGTGTCTTCACGTCGCTTGTGTCGATAAGGGCATCGAGGCCGCGTCCGTTGCCTATGTCGTCAAGACCGCGTCCTAATACGGCTGCCCCTTTTGCATATTTCTTGTGTACTGCCATATTGTTTAGAGTTTAAAGTTTAAAGTTTAGAGTTTAGAGACTTTACAAATGAATATCTCAGTCCTGAAATCATTTTTGCTAATGTCTCTATTCTTTCCTCTACCTTATTTAATTCGTCTTCGTTAATGTATTTTACCCGATAGGCAATTTCCATCTGACACAGAGTATCCATTAGTGAGCTGTATGCTATACTCATAAAATGAGCCTTTTCTTTATCATTAGCTCTACCGACTCCTTCTACTATGTTTGAGGGTACTGATACGACAGCCCTCCGAATTTGGTCGCTAAGCGCATATTTTTCTTCTTTGGGGAAATGCCCTACTAATTCATATACTAATTCTACTAAGTCTAAGGAATTGTTGTAAACATTCAGCTTTCTGAAGTTAAATTCCATAATCAGAATATTTCTAAGTCTCTGAATTTTCAGCGGTTGTGTCTAAAGTCTCTCAACTCTCAACCCTCAACTCTCACCCTTTGTTAATGATTTCCTTGGCCAGTGCCAAGTGGTTCTTCGAGCCTGTTGAGTCGGCATCGTAGAGAATGACGGGCAGTCCGTGGCTGGGGCTTTCCGACAGCTTTACGTTGCGCTGGATGACGGTCTTGAACACCAGCTCCTGGAAGTGGCGCTTCACCTCGTCATAGATTTGGTTGGCCAGACGCAGGCGCGAGTCGTACATTGTCAGCAAGAAGCCTTCAATCTCCAGTTTCGGGTTCAGTTTCGACTTGATGATCTTGATGGTGTTCAGCAGTTTCGAGATGCCTTCGAGTGCGAAGTACTCGCACTGCACGGGGATGATAACCGAGTCGGCCGCCGTGAGCGAGTTGACCGTGATGAGGCCCAGCGAGGGCGAACAGTCTATGAGTATATAGTCGTACTCCTGCCGGATGGGGTCGAGCAGTTGCTTGATGACCTTTTCGCGGTTTTCTAAGTTAAGCATCTCGATCTCGGCACCCACCAGGTCGATGTGGCTGGGTATGATGTCGAGTCCGTCGATGTCGGTTGTAAAGATGGCGTCGTGTACGTCGGCCTTGTCGATGATACATTCGTAGAGCGAGCAGTCGACCTCTTTCAGGTCGACCCCCAGTCCGCTCGAGGCGTTGGCCTGCGGGTCGGCGTCGACCACGAGAACGGTTTTCTCGAGTGTTGCAAGCGATGCGGCTAGGTTGATGGTCGTCGTTGTCTTACCCACGCCACCCTTTTGGTTGGCTAATGCAATGATTTTTCCCATTTTCAATCTCTTTCCTTAATGAATTGAACTGCAAAGATACAACTTTTCTGGCTAATACTGGGCTTATTTTCTCATTATTTCACTTTTTTTGCATAGTTTGCCCGCTTTTCGTCTATTTTTAGTCTCCGAGCGAATAGGTCACGGTGGTCACTACGCGCAGTTTCTTGATGTAGGGAGTGTTCACGTCGCGGTCGTCGATTTCGAATTGTCCCTGTCCGGCAGTCTGTATGGGGCCTAATTCCGATTGGCTTGCCTTTGCAAACTGGTCGGCCGTCTTCTGCGCGTTCTTAATGGCTTCGGCCATCATCTCCGGCTTCATCTGCTGGAACGATACATACTCATACTGCGGATTACTGCCGTCGATGGCCACGCCCTGCTTCAGCAGCTCGGCCTGTCGGAAGATGGCCTTGTTGACCATGTCGACCTTCTTTGTGCTCACCGTGAGCGTGGTGTTGATGATGTAGCGGAAGTTGCGGCGGTTCTCGCTCCACTGGTTCGACTCTAAGTCGTTCACGGTCGGTGGGTTCACCGTCACCTCTTCTTCGGCAATGCCGTTCTGTTTCAGAAACGCCTTGATCTTGCCTGTCTTCACGTTGATGCTCTCATAGAGCGTGGGCAGGTCGTTGCCCATCTCGTTGGTCGATATGCTCCACGTCACCTTGTCGGCCTTCACCTCGCGCTCGGCCAGGCCTTTCACCGTCACTTTGCGGTCTTTGTTCGAGAAATTGTCGATACCGCTCTTGATGCACCATCCCATCACCGCCATGCCGATGGCCAGAATGATGGCTTCAAATAGTCTGTTCTTCATTTTTTTTCTTATTTGGGTTGAAATGATTCTATTATCATCGCAAAAGTAACAATTATTGACGAGAATGGTACGAAAACCGTTGTTTTTTTCCAAATTATTAGCATTTTTTGTCAAATGAGGCAGAAGTCCGTCACAGCGAAAAGATGAATAATTATGCGAAATGGCCTTGTAAAATTTTGACAGGATATTTTTGCGAAATAGAGTGAAAGGCAAAAAAGAGAACGGTGGAATAGGGGCGCTTGGGGCGAAAATACTGCCTTCTGACAGAAAGAATGCCACTTTCTGACGCTAAGTATGCTTGTCGCTGGCGGAGTTAATGCTTACCGTTGCGACAGTTAGTATTGAATTACCTCGCAATTTGGCATCGATTCCAGCCCAATTTGTGCTGAATTATGGCCTAATTCAGCACAAATTGCGGTCTTCTTCGCCTTCCTTGCCTTGTCAGGAAATTACAAACTGCTGAATAGCAGGTGGTTGCAAACTTCGCTGAGAATCGCTTATTTCGGGCCTACTTAGGCTTTCGTGAGTAGAAATCGATTCTCGCGAGCGTTCGATGAATGATTATGCAGAAAATGGGTGCATAAACATGCGTTTTGGGGGTGCGGAGCGGTAGCAGTCAGTCTTGCGCATAGAGCTGCTCATAGATTTCCAGATGCTTGTCGACCACATTGCCTATTGAGAACTCCCTCTCTGCCTTCTGCCTGGATTCGAGGCCCATGATGATTCTCAGAATCTCGTCGTCGATGAGCTGTCGAAGCTTCTGGGCCAGTGCCTCGCTGTCCTTGATGGGAACGAGATAGCCGTTCTGCCCGTCCTCCACGGTGTCCTTGCAGCCCACAGACTCGGTAGTGATGATGGGCCGGCCGATGGCACACGCCTCGATGAGCGACTTGGGTACGCCCTCGCGGTAGTAGCTGGGGAAGGCCATGATGTGCGACTGCTTCAGCAGTTCCTTCACGTCTGAGCGATAGCCCAGCCACTTGATGTATTTTCCGTCGCACAGCCTTTCCAGCTCGTCCTGCTTGATGGCCTTGGGGTTTCGCGACAGACCGCCGCAGAGCCAGAACTCCACGCGCCCTTCATAGTCCTTGCGCAGCAGTTCGGCAGCCTCAATGAGCACAATGATGCCCTTCTCCTTGACCATGCGGGCGGTGAAGAGCACCTTCACCACCTGGTCGTCGGGCTGTGCCTCGTAGCGGTAGGCATCGAGGTCGATGCCGGAGCCTTTGATGAATACCGACTGGTTCTCGTCGGTGATGTGGTTCTGCTGGAACAGCACCTCGTCGTCATGGTTCTGGAAAATGACAGTCAGCCGGTCGCGGTGGTGCGAGTATCGCAGAATGCGCAGGATGCCCTTCGTGACGAGCGAATGGTTGTCGTCGGAGAACATGACTCCCAGTCCGCTCACGGCGTTGACGACGCCTCGCACCCTCGTGAGCTTGGCGGCCACTCCGCCCCACAGAATGTTTTTCAGTCCCACATGGTGTACGATGGCATCGCGGTTCTTCTTGTAGAGCTTGGTAAGGAAACGGAAGGTCTTCAGCTCTTGCCACAGGTTGGTGCCGGTGGGATTGATGGGCATCTCGATCATATCAAGACCAAGGGCCTCGACCTCTTGTCGCTGGCCCGTGTCCTTGCACACAATCTTTACCAGCCACCCTTTCTCCTTGGCGGCAATGGCAATGTCTTTCCTGTGCGATAGGAAGAACCTGTCCTCGTTGACAACCATCAGCAGTTTCTTCATACCATGCTCTCGTATAATGCTATCGTTTCCTTGGCGTTTCTCTCCCAGGAGAAGCGGTCCAGCTGCTGTTCGAGGAGTGCCTGTTTCTGCTGGCGCTTGTCCTCGTCGTTCAGGGCTGTGTCTATGCTGGCTGCCATGCCGGCCACGTCGTATGGGTCGAAGTAGAACGAACAGTCGCCACAGACTTCGGGAATCGACGATGCGCGGCTCACTGCCGACAGCGTTCCGAGGCTTGCCGCCTCTAACGGCGGAAAGCCGAAGCCCTCGTAATAGGAGGGAAAGACGAAAAGCGCGGCATGCTGGTAGAGCCACAGTAGCAGCTCGCGTGGCACGAAGTTGAGATAGACCACACCGTCGGTCTCGTTCATTTGCCTGATGATGGCGTTGGCATCGACATTGGGCTTGCCGGCGACGACGAGCTTCACGTCGGCATTTCTCTCTTCCTGCCTGAGCCGTCTGAAAGCTTCAATAAGGCGGGAGTAGTTCTTCCTTGGCTCAATGTGGCCCAGCGAGAAAATGAACCGGCCCTCGGCAAGGTGCTTGTGCTCGTCGGGCAGTTGGTAGCCTGACAGAAGGGTGGGGGAGAAGCCCTGCCGGTCGACGGCCTCATGAATCACAGTAATCTTTTCAGGCGAGACCTTGCAGATATCGACAATCTCTTCCTTGGTGAAGTTTGAGATGGAAATGATGCGATGGGCACGGCGAATGGTTTCCTTGACCGAGTACTGCAGATAGAGATAGCGCAGCAGGTTGTAGGTTCTTGGGAAACGGTACAGGCGCAGGTCGTGGACGGTGACGACGAGCTTGGCCCGCTTCAGCTTGGGGGCATAGAAGAAGGGCGAGTGGAAGAGGTCGAAGCGCTCGGTCGCTTCCTCCTTCGTCCAGAAGCTCTGCGAGAAAAGGCTCCGCTCGATGACCGAGAAGAAACCACTCTTGAAGGGAACCGTCTTGAGCTGGAATCTGGCTGGCAGCATGGTGCGGGCGTAGGACAGCTGGTCTTCCAACGCATATAATATATAGGTGTTGTCGTGGTCGAGCTGCGCAATGTGATTGGTCAGGTTGACGATGTATTCCTTGATTCCTCCGCCTTGCGGCTGGCAGAAGATGCAGTTGATGGCTATTTTCATAGGGTTGAGGGTTGAGAGTTGAGGGTTGAGAGTTGAGGGTTGAGAGTTGAGGGTTGAGATTTGAGAGGTGAAGACCCACCCCCAGCCCCTCCCGAGGGGAGGGGAGTGTATATAGCTTTGCTGGTTCTTGTTTCTCGTCCATTTTGTTTTCTCTGCTTTTTCACTATTGTTTATTTTGCTTTCCTCTGCCTTTCCTTGCGCTTTCCCTCCTATTCTATATAGGCTCCCCTCCCCTCGGGAGGGGTAGGGGGTGGGTTTGAGGGTTGAGAGTTTTTGCCGATGTCTCGCGTATCACGAGCCTTTGCGGCACAATCTCTTTATATACTTTCGAGTCGCCCCCTATCTGTCGCAGCAGCAGGCGGCAGGCTGTCTGGCCCATGAGCTGCGACTGGTCTTCGATGGCCGACATGCGTGGGGTGACGTAGCTGGCATGCACATCGTCGGTGAATCCGATGAGGGCTACGTCGGCAGGGATGTTGAGTCCGAGCTGCTTGATAGCCGTGAAGGCGGCAAAGGTGATGATGTCGTTGAAGGCCAGAATGGCGTCGGGACGATCGTCGCGCTGCAGCAGGGCGATGGTTGCCTGCAGGGCCTCCTGGTAGTCAATGCGCCCGCAGGCCACCAGGGTTCGGTCGATGGGTATGCGGTTCTCGCGCAGGGCCTCTAAGTAGCCGTGCTTGCGGCGCTTCACCATGTCTAAGTGGTTGGGACCGCCGATAAAGGCGATGCGCTTCGACCCCGTGTCTATCAGATGCTGCGTGGCCTGCTGGGCGGCCTCGTCGCCATTGGCGGTGACGCTCGAGAACTGGTCGGACATGCAGGTACGGCCGAAGAACACTAGGGGAATGCCCGCTTGCGAAATCATTTCGAAGTGACTGTAGTCGGTGGTGTCCTGGGCCAGACAGGCAATGACGCCCTCTACGTGCAGGCCATTGAAATTGTCTACCGCCCGCGCCTCGTCGTCACGGCTCTCGTGGCTGTTGGCCGAAATCACACTGTAGCCCGCCTTCCGCGCCTCGGTCTCAATGCCGTCGAGCACGGCAGCGTAATAATGGGTCACCAGATTGGGAACCACCACGCCAATCACCCTTGGTGCCTCCTTCCGCAGGCTTTGGGCAAAGGGATTCGGCTTGTAGTTCAGCTCCTGGGCCAGTGCCTTCACTTTGGCCTGCATGTCCTTGCCTATCTCAGGACTGCCGTGGAGTGCCCTGCTCACGGTGGCAATGCTCACGCCTAACTGCTGGGCAAGGTCTTTTAACGAGATGCGACGTTTTGGCATATTTGTGTTGCTTTTTCTTTTCGCTGGCAAATATACACAATTATTCCCACTCACGCAAACGTTTACGTGATTTTTTTACAATTATTTCATGGCAGCTTCTCGATTTGTGCGTAACTTTGCATGCACAAAAGCAAAAAGAATGAGTAATGAATAGTTGATAATAAGTTAGTTAGAAAGGGAGAACCGGGACTGTCGCGACGACACTCCCGGTTCTTGTTTGTCATGGCCTTTCCTGCGTTCCGCTATTTCGCCACATACTTCTTTCCGTCTACTACGTAGATGCCGGAACGGGGAGTGGCCACACGCTGTCCCTGCAAGTTATAGTACGTCTTGCTTTTCACTCCCTCATTCTTGTTCAGGCGCGAAACCTCCGGGATGGCCGTGGCCTCTCCGTCGATAAACTCGCTGATTGTGACGAAGCGGGCTGACGACCCTGAGAGTGTAATGTATGCCTCGAAGGGGCGCACCTCGCGATTGCCTTGCAGGAAGATGCTGCCTTCAGGATATGAGCCATAGGAGGAATATTTGTTGATGGCAAACACCGTGTCGGCCTTTTCTGTTCGCTGGAAGGCGGGCTTGAACTGACTGCTGCCGCTCTTGGCCACGATGCCTCGCGTAGCGGGAACGATGGTATTCGTAGCGCTGAAGGTCACCTTTCCTGCCTGAATATACTCGTCGCCATACTGGCTGTTGTTGGGCATGCTCACAATGTAGGGCACGTTGGCATCGATGGTGGCGGCGGGCGTGAAACCGTCGTCGGCCATCTTGTAGAGCCAGAAGGGCTTTGCGGCAGCATCGCCCTGAGCAAAAGGAGCCAGCTTGCCATTGGTCTCGTGGCTGATGGCTTTCACGTCAAAGGGCATCGAGAGGGCTTCCCATCCCCGGGTGGCGTGTCCTATGCCCGTCTGCATGCCATACTGGTGTGTGTAGCTGATGTTCTGTGCAGTGAAGGCCCTGGGACAATAGAAGTTGTTGTTCGTGCCGGCATCGGTGAGGACGATGTTGAGGGCGCGGTTGTTTGAGATGACGTTTTGGATGCCTGCCTCGGTAGCGCCGTCGGCCTGACTGCTGTTCTGCACATAGAGTAGCAGGTTGGGATTCTCTACGCCCTCAAGGGCCGCCTTCGGAACACTGGCCGTTGTGTTCCACTGGATGGCCGCCAGCTGGTTGCATCCCTTGAAAAGAGCCTTGCCCACCTTGGTGACGGCGGGCGGCAGTGCCACGCTGACAAGCCCCATGCCGGTAAAGGCTTCATCGGGCAGCGAGGCTTCCTGCAGCGTGGCATTGGACAAGTCCAGGAAGCGGACGGACGCCATCTTCTTCAGTGTGGCCAGGTCGGTTGCGTTCAGTGGGCCTGTGATGTTCAGGTGCTGCACATTGCTGGTGCCGTAGGTCTCGAAGGTCATGGCCAGCAGTCCTGCCTGGCGGGTGACGACCAAATCGGAACCGTTGTAGTAGGACTGTGCTTCGGCGGCATTGGCCATATACATATCTACTGCATCGCTGCTATTGCCGTAGAAGGTCAGCGAGAAGTCGTCGAAGATGGCCCAGTCCTCATTGATGGTAGTGCTTTTCTTTACACCGATGGTGAGTTCCTGACCCTCGCCCACGGCGACGAACAGGCTGTTGTCATAGAGGTCCAGAGTGTGCATGTAGTATTCAGCGGCAATCATGTCATTGGGAAACCATCTCACCGTATTATTTCCCTGTTCATCATTACAATTTCATTCCCTTTTGCATCTTGAAAGGATACCAGCGATTCTCCATTGTCTGCGAATCCGATTTCGGTGGTACGGTTAGATACGTAGGGTGCTACGATGGATACTTCTTTTTTCTGGTCACCGGTTTTGACATACAGCTTGGCGTACTTCGACGCGGGATTGCCCTCGACATAGTTCTTCAACGACTCTCCGGGGTTACCTGCCCGGTAGAAGGCTTTCACGCCGACGGCATAGATGCCTGCCGGAAGCCCGGTGATGGTCTGGTAGGTGTCGTAGGTCTTCTCGAAGTGCTCGGCATTCTCTTTGGGACTGACAGTGCCGAACTTGGTGCCGCTCCAACCCGTTGTCACGTCGTTGTTATCGAATCGCGGGTTCTTGATGTACTGGTCGGTCAGGTCAATGGGATTGGCCACCGACGCATTCTCTGTCATGCCGTTCAGCTCCGTCCTGCGTTTCTTGATGGCTGCCTGGGTGGCATTGACGGCCGCATTCAATGCAGCCAACGTGCTCTGGGTATTGCTATAGATAGCCAGCTGGTCGGCCACAGTCAAGGAACGCCAAAACAATAATTATCACGCCAAAAACACGCCAATTTGGTATAAAAGAAATCCGCTAAGTACTGATTTCCAGTGACTTAGCGGATTAATCTGTTGGGGTACCCGGATTCGAACCAGGAAAGGCAGGACCAGAATCTGCAGTGTTACCGTTACACCATACCCCAATTTCTTTTGCAAAACCGAACCGTTTCGGCTGTTGCGGGTGCAAAGGTACTACTTTTTCTCGAATCACCAAAATTTTTTCCTACTTTTTTCGTCTCGATAGTAAAAAAAACAGCTTTTTGTCTCAGAAATCAAAAATAATGCTTACCTTTGCATCTCATAATTACACATTATTAATATAAATAAATGGAACAAACAGGACGACTGATTCAAACAATTATCAAGGGAATACAGGAGAAGAAAGGCAGCGGCATCGCCGTGGTCGACCTTTCGGGCATCGACGGCACCATCTGCCGCTATTTCGTGATTTGCCAGGGCAATTCGCCTACGCAGGTTGGGGCTATTGCCGAGTCGATAGGCGACGTGTGTCGGGAAGAGCTGAAGGAGAAGCCTGCCCATGTGGTAGGGATGGAGAACGCGCA
Organism: uncultured Prevotella sp.; assembly: GCA_905235905.1. Classification (GTDB taxonomy): domain Bacteria; phylum Bacteroidota; class Bacteroidia; order Bacteroidales; family Bacteroidaceae; genus Prevotella. The sequence goes on along the minus strand of CAJONO010000034.1, from coordinate 1,197 downwards.
ATGGGTGGCCATGGACTATACCGACGTGCTGGTACACGTCTTCCTGCCCGACGTGCGCCAGTATTATGACTTGGAGCACCTTTGGGAGGATGCGCCCATCGAGCATATTCCCGACCAGGACTAACCTCTCAACTCTCAACTCTCAACTCTCAACCCTCAACTCTCAACTCTCAACCCTCAACTCTCAACCCTCAACTCTCAACTCTCAACTCTCAACTCTCAACTCTCAACTCTCAACTCTCAACTCTCAACTCTCAACCCTTATATAATATGGAACAACAAAAACCCGTTAATAACAACAATGGCCCGAAGATGCCCCGGTTCAACATGAACTGGATTTACTTCATGATTATTGCCACGCTTGCCGTGCTGTTCTTTACCAATGGCAACGAGGGCATAGCCCAGCAGCCCGTAGAGTCAGAGACAAGCTACACCGAATTCCAGGTGTTCATGGATCGTGGCTATGCCTCGCGGCTTGTGGTCAACAAGTCGGTAGGCACGGTGAAGATGTATGTGAAGCCCGAAAACATTCGCGACGTCTTTAAGAAAGGTGCCGACCAAGTGGGCAAGGAGCCTTATCTGAACGTAGAGATAGGCAGCATTGACAAGCTGGAAACCTTTGTCGAGAAGATGCGCGAAGAAGAGAAGTTCACGGGCAAGCTGACCTACGAGGCCCAGCGCGGCGGCGGCTTCCTGAGCAATCTGTTCTGGAGCATCTTCCCCCTGCTGGTCATCGTGGCCATCTGGGTGCTGCTCATGCGTCGCATGGGTGGCGGCATGGGCGCTGGCATGGGGGGTATCTTCAGTGTAGGAAAGAGCCGTGCCAAGATGTACGAGAAGGGTGGCGACCTGGGCATTACCTTCAAGGACGTGGCCGGTCAGGCCGGTGCCAAGCAGGAGATTCAGGAGATAGTGGAGTTCCTGAAGAATCCGCAGAAATATACCGACCTGGGCGGCAAGATTCCCAAGGGCGCCCTGCTCGTAGGCCCTCCGGGCACAGGCAAGACGCTGCTGGCCAAGGCTGTGGCCGGCGAGGCTGGTGTGCCGTTCTTCTCGATGTCGGGCAGCGACTTCGTCGAGATGTTCGTCGGCGTGGGTGCCTCGCGTGTTCGCGACCTGTTCCAGCAGGCCAAGGAGAAGTCGCCCTGCATCATCTTCATCGACGAGATCGACGCCGTGGGCCGTGCCCGCTCGAAG
>CAJONO010000033.1 GCA_905235905.1 uncultured Prevotella sp. | reverse complement strand
GCCGTCCTTCAACCCAGGGCGTTGCCCTGGGCTAAGAGTATTCTGCCCCTTTGGGGCGCTAGTGGTATGATTGCGGATAATCATTTTGAAATTCATGCTGAATTACGCCGCAATTAAGCTTAAATTGTCGGGTAATTCAGCATGAATTGTGACCTAATTTAGGCTGTATTATAACCTACTAAGAATCAATGTGTTACGAAGACCTTACTTACACTTTCTCCTGGTGTGGTGTCGGCCTCACGGGGGAAGTAGACGGGCATGTTTTCCTGCATGGGCAGGATGCGCAGTTCGAGCCTCCTTGTGTGGGCAGGCAGTCGCCACAGGCCGAAGCAGAAAGGCCGGCCGTTATAGAAGTTGTCGTCAATGAGGCGGCCGTCGGCATAGAGGCGGGCGCAGTCGCCCCGATAGTCAATTTGCAAGAGCGAAGAGTGAAGCGCGAAGAGTGAAGAATCTGCAGGCAGGTCGATGATATAGACGGCGGCATTGTCAAAGTCGGCATCGGTGGGCTGCTCGGCCACGTTCCTGGCCCCGATGCCTATGGTGCGCGGCTTGCCGGCCTCTCGCTCTTTCCTTACCGGCACACGCTGCTCCTTCGGGGAGGATAGGGCACTGTCGGGCAGGAACAGGCGTCCGGCAGTCTCACTGTCTACGAGGTAGTAGGCAGTGCCGTCCTTGGCAGTAAACACGGGCTTGTCGGTGCCCAGTGCCTTGACGTTCTTCAGCGTCTTGCCGCCACTGAATGCCAGTTCGGTGGGGATGCCCTTCACTTGTTCCAGAAAGATTCTGCCATCGCGGCGGGCCACTAACTGTGCCGTGGCATAGCGCAGCCCCGCCACGTTGACGGGGAAGATGCAGGAGGTGCCGGCAGGAATGGTGACGGCCTTGGCGGGGAACGTGACACCACACACACGGAACTGTGTGTTCTTCTTCGGCGAAAGGTTCTGCAGGCGCTCGTAGTTGTTGACGAAGACGAAGGCCGACGTCCTCGCTTCGCCCTCAGAGGCCGACGTGCTGCTGCGATAGGACCAGCGCAGGAAGTCGTCCTGCCCTTTCTTAATATCCTGCTGACAGGTGAAGGTGACGTCCATGGGTGCCAGCACATCGCCAAAGTCGGCCATAAACAGGTGGAGCTTGCGCAGCAGGTAGTAGTGTGGGTTCCTTTGTCCGAACTCGCCCAATGGAGCCTGGAAGTCGTAGGTGAAGACAGGCAGGTCGTTGTGGTTGGTGGCCAGGCAGCGCTGGCACTCGTTCAGATACACCTGACGGTCGCCCTTATAGGGGCGCATGGTGGTGTCGGCAGGCGTCCATTTCGATTCGGGGTTGGTGCCGCCATGATACATGTAGTAGCCCAGCAGGTTCGAGCCGCTGCCCAGCTTGACCACCGCCATCGCGTAGGCATCTTCCGGATAGAGATAGCAGCGGCGGTGATAGCTGGTCATCATGCCGCCGCCCAGCTCGCAGGTGAAGTAGGGGTACTGCCGGGTTGAGGGTTGGGAGTTGGAGGTTTGGGAATAGTCGAGCTGCTCCGAGCCGATGGCACCCGACGTGGGCGACGAGCGGAAGTTGAAGGCCTTGTAATAGTTGCCTGCCGTCTCGCGGGTGCTGCGGTCCCAGAAGCCGTCGGCATAGTCGCCATAAAGGGGAATCATCTCGCCGAAGGGCGTGGGCGTCTTCAGCTCAGGCCATCCCGTGCGGGTGTAGAAGGGCAGGTCGAAGCCTATGTCGCAGGCCATACGCTTCAGCCGCATCAGATAGGAGCCGTGGCCACCATACTCATTGTCGAACTGGCAGGCCAGCACCGGGCCGCCGTCTTTCCACTGCAAGCCCTGCACCTGCGTGAAAATCTGCCGATAGAGGGCCTCGACGTATGCCAGGAACCGCGGGTCTTCGCTACGCGTCTTGCAGCCGCTCCTAATCACCCAGTCGGGAATGCCGCCGTTGCGAGCCTCGCCATGACAGAAGGGGCCTATGCGCAGGCAGACGGGCATGGACTCCTGCTTGCAGATCTCGAGGAAGCGGCGCAGACTGCGGCGGCCGCTCCAGTCGAACACGCCCTGCTGCTCCTCTACATGGTTCCAGAACACGTAGTTGGCAATGATGGTCACGCCGCCCTCCTTCATCTTGCGTACCTCGGCAGCCCACTCGTTCTCAGGCAGGCGCGAATAGTGAATCTCGCCCATGACGGGGACTACGCGCCGCCCGTCGATGATGAGACTATGGCGGTCCCACTTCACCTCAGGACACTTTTCGGACCCAAGCTGTGGGCCTGACACTGACTGACCGCCGGTCGAAGCCGACGTGTGGAGCGCTGCAACAAGCAACAGGAGCGAAAGAATTGTTCTCTTCATCATCGGTAAATCATTTTTTTTGCAAAGGTAGTGATTTTTTTTCAAAAGATGAAATTATTTGCAACAATTGAGAGTTGAGGGTCGAGAGTTGAGGGCTGCAGCCACGTTAAAATATGCAAACTTGTTTGCAGGCGTTTATTTTTTCCGTAACTTTGCACCATACATGTATTACTAACTAATTCTGAATGACATGAAACTACGCAGATTTTTCACTTTGTGCCTCCTGGCCACCTGTTGTCTGGCAGCCACGGCGCAAGAGTATTATGACATTACGGCCAACTACCTGCAGAACGCGCTGTTCGACGCGAACTACGACTATGATGCCTCTGCCACGGGCAATGTGACGCAGGAAATCAAGGCCGTCGACGGCTGGACGGCAGCACACACGGCCGACTACACCATTGTGGGCATCTATCAGATTGGTACGAAGAAGACCTTCAACGGTGCCTCTGTTCCCGCACAGAATGTCGATGGCACAACCGACGGCGGTGTGCTGGCCCTGAGCACCGGCTGGAGCGAATCGATGATTCTCACGCAGGCTGTCAGTCTTCCCGCCGGCAAATACAAGTTGGTCTCGGCCTACTATAATGGCGATGCCTCGATGACTGCCGGCACCAGCCTCTTAGGATGGATACCCACGAGCGGCACGGCCACGAAGTCGAAGGTGACCTCGTTCGAACTGGGCAAGTGGGTGGTCGACACTCTGTCGTTCACGCTGACGGCTACCAAGGCAGGAAAAATTCAGATAGGCTTCAAGGCCGTGGCTGGTGGCTCGGCCAACTCGGCCAAGATCAGCGTGGACTACGTGAAGCTGCTGCGCGACACCCCCTATGGCGATGCCGACCTGACGGCCTACAAGAGCAAGCTGAACTCGCTCATTACCACGGCCAACTCGCAGTATGGCGAGACGAAGCGCGGAGCCGCTGCCCTGAAGGCTGCCATCGACAAGGCACAGGCAGTGAACGAGAGTTTGACGGTCACGTTTGCAGAGATTGACGAGGCCTACGACCAGCTCAACGAGGCCGTCAACGTGTTCAAGGCCCTGCAGACTGCCGACACGAAACTGAAGACCTTGCTCACCACTGCCAACAACACGGTCAACAAGCTGGCCGAAGGCGAGGGCAGCGAACTGAGAGAGGCCGTGGCCGTGGCACAGGCCGTCTACGACAATGCCGAGACCACAGCCGACGAGCTGACCGAGGCTACGACAGCCTTACAGGCAGCACTCGACACCTATAACTTTGCCCACCCCACGGGAGCCATCCCCACGGTGAAGACCGACCCGCGCTTTGCCCGCGGTGCCACGATGGCCTTCGGCCGGATGACCGTCACCACCAACGGTGCCTCTGTCAAGGAGCGCGGCTTCTGCTGGGGCGAGACACCCGAACCCACCATCTTCGACAACCGCTCCAACAAGACGCTCACCGGCTCGTCGAGCTCGGGTGTCAGCGGTACTATCTACTGGCTTCAGAACCTGAAGCCCGCCACCAAATACTATATGCGCGCCTACGCCATTACCTCTGGCTATCAGGTGGCCTATGGCGACCCAATCAAGTTCTACACCATTCCCAAGGGAACCATCAACCTGCAAATGCGCGAAGGCGGCGACCAGACCACCTACAACCGCATTAAGAAGGCTGCGGAAGACGCTGTTGACTACTGGAACAACCTGACCGAGATGAAGGGCTTCTCGCCCAGCGTAGGCTTCGTCAACGGTACGCCGACGGCCGACTGCTCTTACGGCGGCTGGATTCGCGTGGGCAGCAACAGCTCCTACCAGCGCACGGGCACCATACTCCATGAGATGCTCCACGGCGTGGGCGTCATTCCCTGGGCCGACACGGAGTGGAGCCGCCACAACCTGCGCTCGGGCGTCAACGGCGACGGCTATGGCACCGGCTACTGGCTGGGCGACCGCGTCACCGAGGTGGTGCGCTTCCTGCAGAACTCGACCACCGCACAGCTCAACGGCGACTACCAGCACATGTGGCCATTCGGTGTCAACGGTGCCAGCGAGGACACGGGCGAGCAGGTGCTCTACATTGCCAACGGCCTGACCTGTCAGGCACTGGGCGAGGACGGCCTGCAGCACACCTCGTCGCTCTTTGCCGAGCCTTACTACGCTTTCGACCAGGAGGACAACGTGAAGTACTACATCAAGAACGAGTCGGCCGACCGTGGTCTGAACACCTCCTATCTCCTGCCCAATGCTGCCGGCCTGCTGAAATGGCGCGAGATGACCGCCGCCGAGGCTGCCCAGAACGACAGCGCGGCCTGGTACGTCACCTTCACCCCTGCCAACCAGTACTATCAGCTGCGCAATGCCGCCACGGGCCAGTACATGACCTATAGCAGCGGCATCAAGACAGCCGAGAAAGCCACGCTCACCGCTAACGAGAACTGGCACCTGATGCGAGGCCGAGTCGATGTCGACGGCATGCGCGGCTACTGGATCATTCATCCCGAATCGAACTGGACTCCCCACTGCCTGCAGGCCAACACGAACGGCAATACCGCTTCGGCCACGTTCAGCATTGCCAACGCGGCCGAGGCACAGCGCTGGCTCATCATGACCCTCGACGAGATGCAGAACCGCGAGGCCAAGGCTATTGAGGAGATGAAGACGCAGGCCGAAGAGACACTCGCACTGGTGCAGGCAATGACCGTTGTGCCACATACGGAGGATGTGGAGGGTACCGACGAGGCGCTCACCGCCGCACTCAGCAGCCTCACCGCCCGCGTAGGCAGCGCCACTACCACCACCGAGCTGTCGGCCATCAGGAGCGAGGCCTTAGAGGCTGCCGCAACCTTCCTTGGCGGCGTGACAGCCACCGACCCCGGCTATGCCTTCGACCTGACCTACATGCTCACCAATCCCAAGCTCGACGACGGCAGCGACGGATGGTCGACAGCCGCCACCATCAATTATGGCTGTGCCGAGTTCTATCAGACCACCTTCGACTTCAACCAGACGGTGAAGCAGCTGCCCGCCGGCACCTACAAGTTCTGTGCGCAGGGATTCCAGCGTCCTGGCAGCACCACCAATGCCTATAAGGATTTCAGCGACGGCAACAACAAGGTGACAGCCCTGCTCTATGCCGGCGCGAAGACGGCCAAGTTGGCCCATATCTGCGACACTATGCTCACCCGCAAGCTGGGCAAGGGCAACGAGGCCGCTGCCACTTCTGGCAAGTATGTGCCCAACGACATGCAGTCGGCCAGCGCCTACTTCGGCAAGGGTCTCTATCAAAATGCCGTCATAGGCACCGTGGCTACCGCTGGCGGCTCGCTCAAGGTGGGCATCAAGGCTACGTCGATGCCTACGGCCTACTGGACCATCTTCGACAATTTCCAACTCCTGTTCTATGGCAAGATGGATGCCGAACAGCTGCAGTTAGGCATATCGTCCATTCAGAGCAAGCCGACAGCAACCTCGGAGGTGGTCTGCGACCTGCAAGGCCGACAGATTCAAAACGCTCAACGTTCAACGTTAAAGAGGGGCATTTATGTGAAGAATGGAAAGAAAATGGTGGTGAAATAGGCCTGCAAAGACCTGTTTTTACCGAAAAAATATAAAAAGTTGCACTAAAAACGGAATAATTCTTGCGTAATTAAAAAGAAATGACTAATTTTGCACCCCAAATCGAGAGATTTGAAACAAATTAGTACTAATAAATAAAGAATCATTGCAATGAAAAGAACATTTCAACCACACAATCGCCGCCGCGTGAACAAGCATGGCTTCCGCGAGCGCATGGCCACCAAGAACGGTCGCCGCGTGTTGGCTTCGCGTCGCGCCAAGGGCCGCAAGAAGCTCACCGTCTCTGACGAGAATCACGGAAAGTAATCACTCACGCCAACTGGTGTGTGGCAAAAAAAAGAAGAGAAGAGGGTGTGCTATTACTGGCACATCCTCTTCTCTTACTGCGTAAAAGCCAAAGGGAGTGTTGCTTCTGAACCTTGGTCATGATAAAAAAATCAAGTTCCGCAAACTATGAAAGTCCCGTATAGAAACGGCCTGAAAGGCCAACGAGCACTCAGCCCAGGGCAACGCCCTGGGTACAAGGATGAGGGTAAACTCGCCCTGAAAGGGCAAAAGCCTTTTCACTGCTATAATGCTTTTGCCCTTAGCAGGGCGTTGGCTGCGCACCTCATTTACCCAGGGCGTTGCCCTGGGCTATTATCTGTTGGCCCTTCAGGCCGTCCTTACGCTAAGTTTTACCAAGTTATTTTTTTACTATTACTTGGTACGATTTTTTATGGAAACGAATTGGAATAATTATTCATCTTTAAGAATTGCAAACCCGCTGATTTACAGGGCGTTGTAATTTGGCCTGAATTACAACACAATTCATGCTGAATTACGGCGCAATTAAGCTTGAATTGTCGCGTAATTCAGCATGAATTTCAGACGAGTTCCCGTAAAGCCCCGAAATGCATGATTATGCAAAACGAAACGGGGGCGGAAAACTTCGGTCGGTGACGGGTGCTATGCCGATGGCTAATCGCTGATGAGGCACTCGCCCGTCATATCCTTCGGCTGTTCCAAGCCCATGATGTGCAGGATGCTGGGAGCCACGTCGGCCAGACGACCGTCTTTCACCGTGGCCGAGTTGTTGTCGGTGACGTAGATGAAGGGCACGGGGTTCAGCGAGTGGGCCGTGTTGGGTGTGCCGTCGGGGTTGATGGCATTGTCGGCATTGCCGTGGTCGGCAATGATAATAGCCTCATAGCCGTTCTTCTTCGCGGCCTCAATCACCTCGCGCACACAGTTGTCGACGGCCCAGACGGCCTTGGCAATGGCATTGTAGACGCCCGTATGGCCCACCATGTCGCCATTGGCAAAGTTGACCACGATGAAGTCATACATCTGTGTGCCGATGGCGCTGACGAGCTTGTCCTTCACCTCGTAGGCGCTCATTTCGGGCTTCAGGTCGTAGGTAGCCACCTTCGGCGAGGCCACGAGGATGCGGTCCTCGTTCTGATAGGGAGCCTCGCGTCCGCCGTTG
>CAJONO010000032.1 GCA_905235905.1 uncultured Prevotella sp. | reverse complement strand
TCCTTCAACCCAGGGCGTTGCCCTGGGCTAAGAGTATTCTGCCCCTTTGGGGCGCTAGTGGTATGATTGCGGATAATCATTAAAAAATTAAAAAAATAAAAAAATAAAAAAACGGGGGAGAACTAATAAAAAACGGGGGTGAACTGTAACTTTTCCATAGCCTAATCGTCTTTCATAATAGAGAGGATGAAAAAGATTGATTTCCGAACCGACGTGCTGCCGCTCAAGAACGAGCTCTACAGACTGGCACTCCGCATCACTCTCAACCCTGCGGAGGCCGAAGACGTGGTTCAGGACACAATGCTCAAGGTGTGGAACCGGCGCGAGCAGTGGGACCAGATAGAAAACATTGAGGCGTTCTGCCTCACCACATGCCACAATCTGGCCCTCGACCGGCAGAAAAGAGCCGACAACCAGGTGGCAACGCTCGACGAAAGCTACGACGCGCAGGATGCCCACTACGCCTCAAATCCCGAAGAACAGGCCGTCGTGCGCGACCGCATACAGCTCGTTCGCAGGCTCATCGACCAGCTGCCCGAAAAACAGCGCTCCTGCATGCAGTTGCGCGACATCGAGGGAAAGTCGTACAAAGAGATAGCCACCGTGCTCAACATCACCGAGCAACAGGTAAAGGTGAACATCTTCCGCGCCCGCCAGGCCATCAAGGTAAAATTCGAACAGACAGAACGATATGGACTATAAGTACATTGAACAGCTTGTGGAACGCTACTTCCAGTGCGACACCTCGCTACAGGAAGAGCAAATACTGAAGGCATTCTTCGCCCAGCCAGAGCAGGAAGTGCCCCAGCAGCTGCAGCAGTACATTCCGCTCTTTGCCGCCATGCAGCCCGAAAGCCTGCTGGGCGACGACTTCGACCAGCGCATGCTTGCACTCGTAGAAGAGCCCGTGACCGTCAAGGCCCGCACCATCGGCATGAGGCAGCGCCTGCAGCCACTGCTGAGAGCTGCCGCCGTCGTGGCCATCCTCTTCATGATAGGCACCGCCGTCGACCGTTCTGTACAGACCAAGCAGCAGCCCACCGACGAGATAAACTACGCGGCCTACAAGGACACCTACGAGGATCCTACCATGGCCTACGACAAAGTGGAAGACGCACTGCGCCTCATGAGCGACGGCTTCAGCAAGGTGCAACAGGCCGACTCGCTGCGCATCGACTCACTCTACACCGAACTGCGATGAGACGCGCCTCACTACTCCTCATGGCGATGCTGATGCAGGCGGCGGCCTGGGCACAAAACTCGCCAGACTTTGCAGAAAAGTTCTTGTCGCTCTATAAGGAAGACTCCTTGGTGAAATGCATCACCGTAAGCCCGAAAATGATGGGGCTGATGCTGAAGCAAGACACCGACGACCGGCCGGAACAGCTCATGCAGGCCATCGCCAAGCTGAAAAGCATGCGCATCGTGTCGGCTCCCGACCACTACTACCAACAGGCCGAAGACCTGCTCGTGAAGAACAGCCAGCGCTTCAAGCCACAACGCGACTACCGCACCAAAGACCAGCACGGAGCCTTCTACATCAGGAAGAACCATCAGGGCGAAACCACCGAGCTTATCCTTCTGCATGAGGACTGCTCTACCAGCCAGTTCACCATTATCAACGTGACGGGCGATATTGACGAGGAATTTCTATGCTTTCTCTATAATAACAAAACATTTAAGAATTAAAACAATTAATTTTGCCTGAAGCTGTGAAGTTTTTATGGCATTCACAGAAAAAGACCCGGCAGCAAGAGCGATGCAGGGTCTTTTTTTTCGTGGATAGGCCGTTTTCCCTATTTGCCTTGGCTTCCGTCAAGGCTTCCTCATGCGCAGCCACAACTGGTAGAGGGCCGGTAGCAGGATGCAGAGCGAGAAGCCCACAGCCATCAGCACCCGTCCGTTGGTGCCCAGAATGTCGACAAGATGCAGGTCGGGGTTGGGATAGAGCCTGTAGAGCACGAACGCCACGGTGTTGTTGGCCCAGTGGAAGGCCACACCCGGCACGATGCTTCCCGTTCGCACGTACATCCAGCCCAGCAGCAAGCCCATGGCAAAGGCATGGGGCATCTGCGCCGGATTCATGTGTATGACGGCAAAGAGTAATGCCGACAGGACTATCATCAACCAGCACCGCTCTGGCTTCCACAGCAGCAGTGCGCGCAACACGGCGCCGCGCATCACCAATTCCTCGACCAGCGGGGCCAGCAGGCAAATCACGAAGTAGCCGCCAGGCACACTCATCATCTCGGCCATCTGGGCTTCGACGACATTGGGCAGCTCTGGCAGCTGTTCCTGCACATACATGGAAGGAATAACCACGCCGATGGCAACCATCACGCTCCAGAAGAGCACTGCCCACGGTCGCGACATCAAGTAGCGCTTCGACCACTTGGCCCAGCCCATGGGAACATAGACAGCCAGCGTGACCACCGAGCACACAACCATGCTCGCTATGCTGACGTAGGGCGAGACGAGCAGCTCGCCATTGCCCGTGACCTGCAGCAGGGCCATGATCAGTACCGAGGCCAGAAACTGTATAATCATGAAGGCCACGGTGTAGAATAACGCGTTAATCAGTTCTTTCTGTTTCATCATAGGTTTGTAAAGTTTATTGTTGGTTTAGTACTTTCAGTGCCTGTTCTGTGTCCTTCCCCATCTGCAAGGCAAGTGCCTCTGGCGTGTCGAAGGCCCGTTCGTCGCGCAGGCGGGCCACGAACTCCACGGTTATTTTCCGTCCGTAGAGGTTGCCCTCGAAGCCGAGCACGTGGACCTCCATCGTAGGCTCATGACCATTGAAGGTGGGCCGCATGCCTATGTTCATAATCCCGTTGAGGGCCGAGGCAGGTGTGTCGAGGTCGGGCAGGCTGACCCTCACCGCATAGACGCCGAATGGGGGCACCAGCAAGCAAGAATCTTCGGCCACGATATTGGCGGTAGGGAATCCGATGGTGCGGCCTATCTGCTCGCCGTGGCCCACGGTGCCGCCCAGGCTGTAGCAGCGCCCCAGGCAGACGTTGGCCTGCTCTATGCGTCCGTGGGCTATGTGCTGTCGTATGAGCGACGAGCTGAAGCGGCAGCCGTCTTCCTCACAGGGCGTGGCCCCCACCACGTCGATGCCCATCTGCCGCCCGAAGCCGACATAGTCGGCAAAGCCCTCAGAGCGGTTATGGCCGAAGCGGTTGTCATAGCCCGTCAGCAGCAGGCCCACGCGCAGCCGTTCCTTCAGCACGTGCTGCATGAACTCGCGGGCAGAGAGGGCGGCCATCGCCGCATCGAAGCGCAGCACCACGGCGACGTCGATGCCCGTCTCGGCCAGCAGTGCCAGCTTGTCGGGCAGCGTGGTGAGCAGCAGCGGCTGCCACTGTGGCTGCACCACCTGTCGCGGATGGCGGTCGAAGGTGACGGCCATGGTCTGCAAGTGGCGTTCTGCGGCCAGCAGCCTCAGGCTCTCTATGACGTGCCTGTGACCTCGGTGTACGCCATCGAAGAAGCCTATCGTCGCGGCGTAGCTTCCTTCCTGTGGGAGCGTATCGGGGTAGTAAATAATTCTCATTCTATTCCTTTTTTGCGGCGGGCAAACCGCCGCACACGAACCCTATTTTTTGCGGCGGGCAAACCGCCGCACACGAACCCTATTTTTTGCGGCGGGCAAACCGC
>CAJONO010000031.1 GCA_905235905.1 uncultured Prevotella sp. | reverse complement strand
TTCACCGGCGAGAACATGGGCTTCACGCAGGACGACAAGCTCTGCGTCTGTGTACCCCTGTTCCACTGCTTCGGCGTGGTGCTGGCCACAATGAACTGTCTGACGCATGGTTGTACGGAGGTGATGGTCGAGAAGTTCGACCCGCTGGTAGTGCTGGCCTCCATCCATAAGGAGCGCTGCACGGCTGTCTACGGTGTGCCTACGATGTTTATTGCCGAGCTGAACCACCCGATGTTCTCTATGTTCGACCTTACCTGTCTGCGCACAGGCATCATGGCAGGCTCGCTCTGTCCGGTAGAACTGATGAAGCAGGTGAGCGAGAAGATGTATATGACCATCACGAGCGTCTACGGTCTCACCGAGTCGTCGCCCGGCATGACGCAGACCTGCCTGAACGACACCTTCGAACAGCGTTGTACCACCGTGGGCCGCGACTTCCCCTTCGTCGAGGTGAAAGTGCTCGACCCGGATACGGGCGAGGAATGTCCCGTCGGAGTGCAGGGCGAGATGTGCTGCCGAGGCTTTAATGTGATGAAGGGCTACTACAAGAACCCAACCGCCACAGCCGAGGTGATTGACAAGAACGGTTTCCTGCACTCAGGCGACTTGGGCGTGAAGGACGAGCAAGGCTTCTACAAGATAACTGGTCGTATCAAGGACATGATTATCCGTGGTGGTGAAAACATCTATCCACGCGAGATAGAGGAGTTTCTCTATCACATGCCTGGTATTCGCGACGTGCAGGTGGCTGCCGTACCGTCAAAGAAATATGGCGAGGCCGTTGGTGCCTTCATCATCCTGGAAGAGGGCGCGAAGATGGAGCCAGAAGACGTTCAGGAGTTCTGTCGCGGAAAGATTGCCCGCTACAAGATTCCCAAGTACGTGTTCTTCATCGACCAGTTCCCGCTGACAGGAAGTGGCAAGATACAGAAGTTCAAGCTGAAGGAAATGAGCCTTGAACTCTGCAAGAAACAGGGCATCGAGGTTATCTGAACGTCACGACGCCGGCGCAGCACTCATCTGCTCAAGAAACTCGCTGGGCTGCATGCCAAACTCTTTCTTGAAACAGGTCGAGAAATACTTGGGGTCCTTGAAGCCTACCTTATAGGCCAAGTCGCTCACGCGCAAGTCGGGTTGCGTCTGCGCTAGACGTTTGGCTTCCTTCATACGGATGTCGCGAATGAACGCCGACACATTCAGACCTGTCAGAGAGCGCAGCTTGTTGTAGAGCGTGGAGGCACTTGCCCCCATCTCTACAGCAAAGGTGTCACGGTCGAATTCGCTGTCATCGAGATGACTATATGCACAGTCTATGGCCCGCCGCAGAAACAGCTCGTCGGGCGTAGGCTCAGACGGTACCTGTGTTCTTAACCGCGTTTCCTCGACGGTCTGCGACTTATACTCTCTGAGTATGCGCTTTCTGTTCTCAATAATATTATTGATGCGAAGTTCCAAATCGCCCATCCTAAAGGGTTTGGTGATATAGTCGTCGGCACCGATAATCAGCGATTCCTCTCGGTCTTCGTCGCTCATCTTGGCTGTGAGCAGTATGACTGGCAGATGACTGGAATCAGGACTCTGCTTAATGTTCTTAGTCAGTTCGTTGCCATCCATTTCGGGCATCATCACGTCGCTGACAACAAGGTCCAAGTCCTCCTTGGCTATCACTTCGAGCGCTTCACGGCCATTCTTCGCAGTGCGCACATGGTATTTCTGGCTGAGCAGCGCCTGCATCAGCATCAGCAGCTCAATATTGTCCTCCACAAGCAGGATGCGGTACAAATCCTCGTCGGCCGATTCTCTTTCCGCTCTCTGCTCCTGGTGCTCGTCGGTCTGCAAGGTGCCAATGTCAATGATGGTTGTACGGGGCACGGTCATATCAATGGGATGACTCTCGTCAATCTGCGACGACGAGAAAGCCTCCTTGTTGATGGGAATGGTCACCGTGAAGGTTGTTCCCTTGCCTTTCTCGCTTTCACAGACAATGTTCCCGCCATGCAAGAAAACCAAGTCCCGCGTCAAGGGAAGACCAAGTCCTGTGCCCGTGGTTCTCATCTGGCGGTAATCGCCATCGTAGAACCGTTGGAACAAATGCTTCTGCTGCTCGTCCGTCATGCCGATACCCGTGTCAATAACTTTGATAATGACTTGGTCATAATGCTGGTTGGTATGCACAAAAAGTGAGACCACACCGCCTTCCGACGTGTATTTGGCCGCATTCGAAAGCAGGTTATAGATAATCTTGTCGAGTTTGTCCGTGTCTATCCACCCCATCATCGACGTAGGCGTACACTTGATGCTGAAATCCAACTTACGCTTCGACATCAGGGGCTCTAAACAAAGGCCTGTCTGCCGTATATACTCCATCACATCACCCTGGGAAACACGCAACTTCAGCTCGCCGGTCTGCAACTTGCTCGTTTCGAGAATCTCCTGAAGCAGTCGCACCATGCGGTTAATGTTCAGCTCCATCAAGGCATAGTCGGTTGCAAAACCTGGTTCTTGCTGCCGCAAGCGCTCTACCGAAGCCGAGATGACAGTAAGCGGAGTCAGAAGTTCGTGGCTCAGATTCGTGAAAGTGCGCTCCATCTGTAGGCGGTTCACGATTCTCACGCTTCGTCTGTAAAGGTGTAATCCTCCTTGAACAAGCCCAATCACACACAATATGGTTAATATAACGAGAAGGGTTGTCATGTCGAAAAAAATAAACGTATGTTTTTGTTTGCGAAATTACAACTTATTATCCTAAAAAAAGAATGTTTTCACAAAAAAGAATGCCAAAAGGTTGAAAATTCGTTATTTTTGGTAGAAAATGAGCGAATTATCGCATTTTAAACCCAAAATAACACACCGTCGACCTGCGTTTCGCAAGTTTGCCTTATCTTTGCAACACGAAAGATTTTAATGGTTAAGGTTTATGGTTGATTAATTTAGTTTTTTAACTAACAAGAAAAGTTTCGCTGTGAAGCGAGACTTTTTTCGTTTTTGCCCAAAATGAAGGCACACCTGACGGAAGATGACAAAAATAAAGAGAAATGTTGTTAATAATGGCTAACAAGGAGCCTAAGTATAGAAAAAGTGTTGTAATTTTGGAAACGAAAACAACACATATTTATATTTAAAACAAAAAAGCTTATGAAAAAACTAATGATGGCCGCAATGGCCGTAATCATGATGTGCGCATGCAGCGGTGAGCGTGAATACCTCGACTTCCGCGGACTCTCAATGGGCATGCCGGCAAAAGGCATGTGCGACTCACTACAACAACAAGGATTAGCACTTGACACGCTCCACTCCACGAGCAACAGCTTCGTGCTGGCCGACACACTGGCGCAGAACTACAAAGTGACCATCTACCAGCAGAACGACACCATCACCGACATTCTTGAGGAATTTGCGGCCACTTACAACGATTCTACCAGCCAGCTATGGCAGAAAAGGCATGACGAGCTGGAGAAAGACTTCGGCTGGCCAAACATGAAGCACAACGGCGACCTGCACAAGGAGGCTTTCTACGAGAACAAGAAAGGCACCGTCATACTGATTCTGCTCAACACCTATTCACCCACCATGAGTGTCAGATACTCCACGATGACCACCAAGTAGAGAAACAGGCAATCGTCTTGGCCACTTTTTACAGTTTTTTTCCTTGTAAGCGAAAATTATTGCGAGAAAATTTGGTCATTTCGCAAAAACATTGTACCTTTGCACCCGCAATCACAGAAATGCGGATGCAAAGGATCGGGATTTAGCGCAGTTGGTAGCGCACACGTCTGGGGGGCGCGAGGTCGCTGGTTCGAGTCCAGTAATCCCGACAGAGTAGAAGGAGTTGAAAACCAATAGGTTACAACTCCTTTCTTTATGCCCTAAAGTTTACTCAATATCT
>CAJONO010000030.1 GCA_905235905.1 uncultured Prevotella sp. | reverse complement strand
ATCTCGCAAGTTTGAATCACTTCACAGGATATAATGCAACGGTAAGCGTCTGCGTGGGTAGATTATATCCCAACCACTGCTATATATAATAATGTATAGCGATTAGTGTTGAACATATAATCACTCGGCGTGGGCTGGCTGCGTTGCTTATCCTTGAAGTGAGGCAATGCGAGAGCCTGAAGTCGGGGATGGGCGAGAAGTAGAAACTCCCATGCCTTTTTTGTTGCGAAACGAAAAAGAGGGAAAATGAGCCGACTATTCTTTACTCATAGTACAATTCTAACAGCTATTGTGACTCCATCGTTTATTTGTATCAACGGACGGACAATTGGGGGCAAGATGTATCACGGTGTATCAAGGTTTTGTAATATTGCAAAATTCTTTATTGTAAGTTTGTTGTCTTTCGAAAAAATGTTTATATTTGCACACACATAACCTAATTATCAAAAAACTTTAGCATAAAAATCACCAATAAAAAAGACCTATGAAACAAAAAAAGTACAAAGAACAACTCAGGAGCAGACTCCCAAAGATCATCATCCTATGGATGTCTGCCTTACTGTGCTGTGTTTCGCTAAGCGTTCAAGCACAGAATGGCCTGAAAAAGGGGCCATCGCGGGCCAGCAGATACTCTTATCTGCCAAGTAACTACACTCAAGTGGGGGCTACACAATTATATAGTAGGCAGTATTCTGAGGCCATTGACATGATTGGTTATTACAACGGCTACTATTATTCTTCCACCTACAGTGATTACGGATATAAGCTATCTGTAAAAGTAGGAGAGAATGATGCCATCCGTGTTGACTGTCTTAACGGAACCTCAGTTAATGGAGTGACAGTGAAGCCTTCCATTGAACAGCAAGGAGAGTTGGCACGTATCTGTTATTCCGTAACAAACGCCAATGAAGAAGATGTTGTCATTTCCATGGGCGTCCATGCCGACGTAATGATAGGTGATAACGACGCAGCCCCGATTGAGCGCAGAATTGACACTTTCGGTCAAACCTACGGACTCACCATGAAAGATGGCAATGGTGCCCAACTTTGTGTTTTGTTTGGAGCTGGGCTTGCAGGAGTAACTGCTGTAAGTGACTTTTGGTTTGGTTCATACGGACTCAATAGTGATGCATACCAAATGGTTGGAAACTATTCTTCGGGCGACAATTATATGGTTGAAAATGGATATTACGACAGCGGTATGGGCTGGTGTTGGAAAGAGCGTACCATCACTGCTGGTTCCACAGTAGTATTCGCATACGTCATCGGTGTTGGCGAGGTGAACTTAGAACCCAACTCCACGTTTGAGGTAACGCCCGACGACCCCGAAGGCTGGAACGACCTCTCCCGTCCCCACCGCATAACATTGAACGGCTCGTATGAAAGTCCTGCAGGCTTGGATGGTGTTATCGACTATGCCGTGGAGGACAGCGAAGAGTGGACGGCACTTACCGGCACATTGAAATCCGGCGACAGTTTCACTGCCAGTCTTGTAGCTATGTTCGACGCTACTAAAGCAACTCACGTTATTCGATTCCGCACCCGCGACCAGGTGGGCAATACCACATTGCTACATCCTATAGAATACGCTGATGTGAGTTTCCATACACTTGACAATATTGAGGAAAAGACTTTCACGGGCGAACCGCTCTATCAGACAAATCTGACTTGCGACCTCGCGGAAGAGCATTACGTCATAACCTCTTACATCAACAATGTGAATGCTGGAACAGCATCATTTAATATTGAAGGTGTGTTCCCATATACCATCGGACGCAAGACCCACACCTTCACAATCAATCCCCAACCTCTTGTCGGCGAAGTAATTCTTGCCGAGACATCTTTTGTCTACAACGGACAGCCCTTCACACCAGGGTGGCAGTTTAGCAACGAAGCTTACGCTACTTTAGTTTCCGAGACAGATTTCACAACCGTCTGGAGCAGTAATACGCTGCCAGGAACAGGAACATTCACCGTGACTGGCCGGAACAACTACTCAGGCACGCTGACAGCCGAAATCCTTATAGACAAAGCACCCTTGACCATTGACCTGATAGGTCTGGCACTACCTGCAAAAGAGATTATTTATGACGAACTGGACCATCCTGCCCAGGCTTATCCTGCATCAGGAGTGGGAGCTGTCACTCTTACCTATTTGATGGAAGATTCTGGCGTAGAAACCCCGCAGCCGCCCATTCTGCCTGGCAACTACAAGATTTACGTCTCGGTGGCCGACGGAGAACTCTACTATGGCATGGGCAAGACTGAAGTGGGGTCTGTGACTATCTCTATGTTTGACACCGAACAATATGCGCTAATAGGTCAAATGGCCACGGACACAGAGACTTATCACATGTATTATGAAATCCGCATGGCACTGGCTCAATTCCTAAAGAGCACCTCAGAAGCCCTGCAAACAGGTGACCTGTCAGCTATCCATGAGGCTTTCATGCCTTTGGAATCTTTGCTCAATACGGCACAGAACTCTATCGCATATTATGAGCAATTGGCTGGTTACATCTCTTATGCCCAGCAGCTTTTAGAAGCCTATGGATCAATGTTTACGGATGAGATAAAGGCTACCGTCACGTCTACCATCTCTGACTTGCAGACGGCATACGGATATGGGGCACTGAAGAATGAGGAAATCGAGCAGATATGGCCTCAACTGCAAGAGACCACTCGCAGCGAACTGACAAAATTCCTCACTCCATACATGGAAACAGCTCAGGCTTTAATTGCACAAGGTCTTGAATCGGAGGTATACGGTCAATTGACACAGGCGTTATCTGACGTACAGAGCCTGCTGACGTGGAATGAATACAGTATTGAGAACGCAACATACATCAAAAACACACTTCGTAATGTGCGCGATGCCGCCGTTGCCGCGAAAGCGAATGTTGAAGATCTGGCCATCCTGCGACAGGCATACCAGGCAATGGGAGGAGCAACGAGCTTTGCCGACTTGTGGCAATTTGAAACGGCACCTTACATATTGAACAATGTATCCTTTAATGCTGGTCGCATTACCTCCATCAGCCTTAGCAACTATGGCATTACAGGATCTGTGCCTGTGTCTCTTTTCATGCTACCCAAGCTGAATTGGCTGTATCTTGAGGGCAACAACCTCTCGGGTGACCTTGGGACTGCCTTATACGCTTTGGCACAGCAGAACCCTTCTATGGCGGCCAGCCTGCAAGAACTCTCTATCTCAAATAATCAACTGTCAGGAAACTTAGGCGTATTGGCAAACTGCCTTCCCGCCCTTAAGACTCTTCGTGCTGACCACAACTGTTTTGAAGACGTCTACCCGATGATTCCTGCAACTGTCACCTTTCTCGATATTAGTTATCAGAAAATTTCGCGTGTCGTACCACTAAACCTGTCCAACTTCACTGCAGAAGACATCATCGCAAAGGTGCCAAGCATTTTGCTTTATGACCACGGGAATCAGACGTTCGCAACGAGCATTGACCTGACATGTTCAACAACCGACGACAGTTGGTCTATGTATATGTTGTGCCAAGACGGACAGCTCACCATTCCCTGGGTATCAGAGCAGAACACCTACCGTGGTGAGAACGGCGACATTCTCAATGTGGAGGTGTCTTCCGGATTGCATTCAGGTAGCACCTTCAGTGCCACTCTCAGCTTTGATGAAGGCGACGGCAACTTCGACGGCAAGGTGAACGTGCTCGACTTGCAAACCGATATTCTCTATATCATGGAGAATTACCTGTCACGGCCCTTCAACTTCACCGCAGCCAATCTGTGGAAGGACGAGACAATCAATGTTCAGGACATCATCAGCTTGGTCAATTTACTAATGGACATGGAAACAGGAGAAGAAACAGCAAGTGCCCGGAGAAGCGGTTCTGAGAATAATGATGCCGGTGATGCTGTTGTCTACATGAAGGGTGGACAGCTCATGCTGAATACGGAAAGGCCCGTGGCCGCATTCGATATTGTGGTTGCCGGTACTAGCGAGACACAGCTCTCTAACCTCTGCTCACAACTGAAAAGGACGGGTATGACTGTCAGCACGAAAGCAACGCCTAAGGGTGTGCGTATCATTGGCTATTCGCTCAGTGGCTCCTGTATCCCTGCCGGCACAACAGCTATCGGTATGCTTGGTGAGAATGCCAGTGTAAGCAGTGCCATGCTGTCGGACAGCGATGCAAATGCCATCAACGTGAGAATCGGAGGCGAAGCTACTGGTGTCAATGACGTTCAATGTTCAACGCTCAACGTTCAACGCTACGACCTGCAGGGACGCAAACTCTCAACCCCGAAGAAGGGACTCTACATCAGTAATGGTCATAAGATCATCAAATAAGACACGACTATGAAAACAATAAAATATCTATTCCTAATGCTGCTCATGACCCTCTTTGGCATGAGCGCAAAGGCACAGCAGCGCAATGTGCTGCAAGTGCCCGATGTGACCGCGCAGATAGGCAACGTGCAACTGCCCGTGAGCATTGAAAACACCGACGAGATAGTTGGCGTACAGTTCGACCTCACGCTGCCCGACGGCGTTTATGCCGAACCAGTAGGCACACTTGCCAACCGCAGCGACGGCCATACCGTCACCGTGAGCCAGTTGGCAAACGGTGCTTACCGCGTATTGCTCCACTCTGGAGCTAACCGCCCGCTTCGCGGACAATCGGGCGTGGTGATGTATCTGCCCATCATTATCCCTGCATCTTTTGAAGAAGGCAGTGAGCATCCTCTCACCATAGCCAATGCCGTGCTTGGCAAGGCCACGGGCGAGAACGTCCTTACGGAGGCCGTGGCAGGCAAGATACAGATAGCGAAACTGCCAGACCTCACAGTGAAGAGCATTACTGCCGACAAGCAGACGCTTAGTCCCGGCGACCGTCTCGTCTGTTCATGGCAGGTAGAGAATATCGGCGGACTGCCTACAGGCGGTGGATGGAGCGAACAGGTGTCGCTCGTCAGCGAGGATGGCACCACGAACAAGCTCATTGCCACCACCCACTGTGATGATATTCTTGATGCCGGCGGTGTGGTAAGCCGTCAGGCAGAAATCACCTTACCCGCCTTGTTGGGGCTTGATGGTCAGGCTCGACTACAGGTGCGCATCGTGCCAGACAGTAATGCTGGCGAATCCACTTCAGCACAGGGCAATAACATACAGACGGCCAGCACCCTTATTAATATAAATAAGGTGTTAATGCTTGAGCTACAGCCTAATCGTGTCGTTGAGAACAACGGAGCACGTATAGCTCTCAAGGTAAGCAGAAGTGGAAGCTGGGCATCAGCCGAGACATTCTCGATTTCTGCAACGGCAGACAGCCGCGTCACTGTTCCTTCTACAATCACCATCCCTGCCAAGCAGTCGGGAGCAGTTGTCTATTTCAACGTAATGGACAATGATGTGCTCGACAACGACTCAATTGTCAATATCTCAGTCGAGGGAAATGGATATGCCAGTGTAAGCAGTCAGATTATCATTGAGGACAATGAACTGCCGAGCCTGACAATGACTGCCTCTCAGTCGGTCGTTAAGGAAGGCAACGAGTTCCTACTGACGATCAGTACTGACAAACCTGTTAAGGAAGCTCTCAGCATCAGTCTCTATTCCGAGAACACCAGCCGATTCAGCTTCCCAGCTACAGTAACCATTCCAGCTAATGGGAACAGTGTTACTGTCAAGGTGACGGCCATCGACGATGAACAGCCCGACCTGGTGCTGTCGAATGCCTTTACGGCCTACGCCCCAGCCTATAACAAGGCTGAGGTGCTGCTCATTCTGGAGGACGATGACATGCCTGATATTCAAATGACACTCACTCCATCGGAGGTGTCCGAGGGTGCTGGCCCGCAATCTGTCAACGGTGTGCTGCGGCGTACCAGCAATATCGACAAGAAGGTGACCATCAAACTTAGTGACAATGCGCCATCTGGTTCGCTGTTCTACACGATGCCGACCATCGTCATGCAGCCTGGTGTTGAGGAGGTGGCCTTCACTATGGGTCCTGTGGACAATGCCGTTGTGGATGGTGAGCGCACCTACACCATTACGGCTGCAACCTACGTCAGTTCATGCTCGTGTACGGTGGGAACAGGAGAGGCTAATAGCCTTGGTAGTGTCCAGGCCACCCTTACTATCCTCGACGATGACGGACCGGCACTGGCACTCTCCTCGTCGGTAACAGTTGTGAAAGAGGGACAGCAACTTGTGCTGACCATAAAGCGTAACACAGTAGACGTGTCGCAGCCTGTGGCCGTCACCCTGAGTAGCAGCAGCGACGATAGGTTGACATACGACAAGCAGGTTGAAATTCCTGCTGGAGCACAGTCGGTAGAAGTGGCTATCCAGTCGGTCATGAACGAGACACCCGATGGTAACACGACCATTAGCTTCATGGCTGCTGCCGACGGCTTCACTCGTGCCACCTGCTGGTTCATGATTACTGACCAGAATAAGCCGGATGTCACCATTAGCAGCTTTGCTGTGGGTGCCGACCAGACGTTTGCTGGTGGACAGATGGAGGCTACCGTCACTGTGCATAACATTGGATTCTATGCTTTTGCAGCACCGGTGAAAGTCACTGTGTTCACGTCACTTTCCACGTCGCCTATTGCCACGCTATACTATAACAACGACGTCGCCATAGACGAGGAGGTTACGTTGAGTGGCAAGTTACGTATACCGGCAAGCGTCACCAACACGAAGGTGTATGCCATCGTCAACGAGGACGGCACACAGGAGGAGTTGCTTACCACCAACAATCGTTCAGAGGAGCTTCCGCTGAACATCCTTGCTCCCTACGCGGCCACCGTGACCGTCGACGGCAACACGTTCGACCCAGGAGCCGATATCACCGTCAACGGTAAAGTGATACCTGCGGACGCATCAATCAGTATAGCTGGCAAGGAAATAGACATATATATCATTAATAGCGGTATACGCCAGACGTATTCGGTGGTGGCTGACCAGAATGGGCTGTTCACTACGACCCTCTCGCTGCCACAAGGACAGACAGGACACTTCATTGTCGGAGCTTGCTATCCAGGCGAGAACAAAGAGGAGGCCATGGCAGAGTTCGATGTCTACGGCCTGAAGCTCACAGACTATAGTCCCATCAAGGTAGAGTGCGCTGTGGGTGACCCCTACACGCTCTCCGTCCAAATTGTTAATCCCTGCTCACAACCACTCACGGGCGTACAAGCAGCTGTGACGCAGCAACCCGACGGTTGCGACATCCAGCTGGAGGTGCCTGAGACCATCGCTGCTGGCGAGAAGGCAATCGTGAAGGCTGTCATCACAGGACAACAGCCATCGGAAGAGCTAAAATGGTATAACATAACCATTCAGGTGAGCACAGCTGAGGATGCCACGCTCGACATCCCCGTCAACTATTATTGCGCAGCCCAACGACCCACATTGGTCGTAGTCGGCGACCAATATCCCTCACTGACGCTGCCAGCAGGCTATGTGACGGAATACCGTGTCACCATTACCAATCAGGGCAAAGGTGAGACTGGCAACATACGTTTGTCTGTACAAGACCAGACTTGGCTAACGCTGGCCACACCGAAAATAATGCCTTCGCTGGCACAGAACGACTCGGCGACCATCGTACTGCAGATGACGACCGACGGAATGCAGCTGAACTACAGCAAGACAGCCAACATCGGCATAAACTGTGATAACGGCGACGGTACCTTCATACGTATGGACGTGATGCCTGTATCTGAAATCACAGGGCAACTTAAGGTCGTGGTGGGCGACGAGTTCACCTATAATACCGAAGAGGCTCCCTTCGTGGCTGGCGCAGAGGTCGTGCTACGCAACCCATCGACCAACGAGGTAGTGGCTTCGGGTACGACCAACGACAATGGCGAATATGAGACCGAAGTGAATGCAGGATACTACATGTTAACGGTGAAAGCTGACAAACACGACACTTATTCGTCGTCCGTCTACGTGAAAGCCGGACGGCAGAATAACCAAGACGTATTCCTACCCTACCAGTCGATTACTGTAGACTGGACTGTGGAGCGTACGACGGTTGAGGACGAATACGAGATTGTTACAACCATGGACTACGAGGTCAACGTGCCAGCACCTGTCGTGGTTTGGAAATTCCCCGACACTATGCCCCTTGAAGATCACATCATGTACGTATCGTGTACGAACAAAGGTAAACTGCCTGCATACAACGTGATGCTAACGCTTCCTGCTCCCGATGAACACTTCACATTCGTTCCACTGAGCCGTACCAGCTATGAACAGCTGAACCCAGAGAGCGCACTCGTATTCCCCATACAGGTAACGGTCAACAAGGGCAATGGTGACAATCATGGCAACGGAGATTCTGGCGACAACGGCGGTGGTGGTACTGGCGGCAACAACGGCGGCAACAATGGCGGCAACAATGGCGGCGACAACGGCGGCGACAATAGCGGCGACAATGGCAACAGCAATCCTTGTAAACGGTGGATTGCAATCATCTATGCAGAATACGAGGAAAGAATCTGCATCAATGGCGAGTGGGAAACCGTCAAGAAAGGCTATGCAAAGGAGTACCACTTCCAAACAGGTAACTGTCCGAGCGTCAGCACTGGTGGTAGTGGAAGTTCCGGTGGTAGTGGTAGCGGTGGCGGAATCGGAGGTCCCGGCGGTGGCGGCGGTGGCATTAGCTATGGTGGCTGGGTAGGTGGTGGTTCGGCTACGACACCCGTTGTCAACTGCAACCCATGCGTACCTAAGATTTTGCATCGTCTTGCAGAGTGTGCAGGCCAGTGGATTCCCTATTATTCGTGTGCAAAGGAGGCCTACGGTGAATGGGTGGACAACGGCAATGGTACAAAGACGCTGAAGTGCTTCGTCATGGAGACCGTTCCTGGACTGAAGTGTGCTGCCGATGGCTACAAGTGTGCCAAGTGGTCATACGATCAGGGCAGCCTCACACAAGAGCAGCGTGACGAATGTCTTGACGGACTTGTTGGCGACTGTCTCACAGAAGTATCTCCAATTGTCGACTGGATGTACAAGATTTACAACTGCTGGAAAGCCTTCACTGCTCCCTGTGGCTCGGACATCGATGGTGACGACTGGTGGCGCAACAACAGCCGCCGTCGTGTGCAGGCCAACACCCCGTCGTTCATGGAGGCATTCCACAACAACACCGTAGACTTAATCGAGTCGATGACAGCCATACGCAACATGTACATTGACCGCTATGGCGACGAGGCGTGGACACAAGCCCCCACCCGACAAGTGAAGGAGCTACGCTATGCCGAGCTTGAAATACAGAACACAGCGACGATTGAACAGTTACATGAGACACTTGACAAGTACCGTCCCG
This sequence comes from uncultured Prevotella sp., assembly GCA_905235905.1. Lineage (GTDB taxonomy): Bacteria > Bacteroidota > Bacteroidia > Bacteroidales > Bacteroidaceae > Prevotella. The sequence goes on along the minus strand of CAJONO010000030.1, from coordinate 10,726 downwards.
ACAACATTAGCACCGCCGTTTTCGACAAGTACATTGAGCGCGTCTATAACACCAACCAACTGAAGCAGGGTAAGACGGTGGATTCAGACAACCACGTCCATGAGGACCTGTGGGTTGCCGCTATGGAAGCAGTTGTCAAGGCTCAGGAGTTTGCGCAGTCGAAGGGCTACGAAAACGTCGCTGAACTATATGAGGAAGAGTGCAACACACTGATGGAGAAAGTCAATGAAGCCTCGTCGGCAGTATGTGCCACCATCACCCTAAAGATTGAGCAGAAGATGGTCATGACACGCGAGGCATTCCGTGGTACGCTGACCGTGACCAACGGCAATGAGACTACCGCCATGACGGACGTTAAACTAAACTTGGAAGTGAAGGATGCCGAAGGCAACATCGCAACGTCACATGAGTTCCAGATCAACGCCGAGTCGCTCAATGGTTTCGATGGTGCGTTGGATCTAACGGCAGGATGGTCACTTGCAGCCAAGGCTAAAGGCGTGGCTACGGTGATGTTCATCCCAACAAGATATGCTGCCGAGACCGAATCGAAGGAATACTCTTTCGGAGGCACACTAACCTACATTGACCCCTATACGGGACTGGAGGTGACACGTGAGCTGACTCCGGTGACATTGACCGTTAACCCTTCGCCCGTGCTCGACCTGACATACTTCATGCAGCGTGACATCATCAGCGACGACCCGCTAACTGACAAAATTGAACCGTCGGAAGATGCTGAGTTCGCACTTCTCATCAATAATACCGGCTATGGCGATGCCACCAACGTGAACATTCTGACGGCACAACCGGAGATTATACGCAACGATAAGGGCGTAAAGATACGCTTCGACATCGTGTCTTCGCAGCTAAATGGTAGCGAGAAGGTGCTGTCCTTCAACTCGGCTGTGAACACAGACTTCGGAAACATTCCCGCAGGCAAGACTTCATACGCCCAGTGGTGGCTGAGGTGTGACATGCTGGGACACTTCGTCAACTACAACGTCGAGGCTACTCACGTCACCAGCTATGGTAACAAAGACCTCTCGCTACTTGGCAATGTGACCATCCATGAGCTGATACGCGGCTTCACGGCAGCAACTGACGAGACGGGCAGTGTACGCGGATTCTTGGTGAACGACATTCCCGATGCCAACGATATGCCTGATGCGGTCTACTTCACCGATGCTACGATGAAACCCGTAGCAGTGGCTGGTGATGCCACTCCCATTAAGCAGGGCGACAACGAATACCTGCTAACAGTGAAGCCCAACAGCACAGGTTGGAACTACGTCAACATCTATGACCCAACATACGGTCGTCAGGAACTGACCAAGATCATAAGGCAGAGCGACGGTGTCGAGTTGGCACTGGACAACGCATGGCAGACCGACCGCACACTGCGCGACGGGTTGGAACCCTTGTACGAATACCGCCTCCACCTCGTCGGAATGATGAATATGGAGGGTGAAAGCTATCTGCTGACATTCACGCCCAAACCTGAAATGGAGCTGGCCGTGGAAAGCATTATTGGCCTGCCAGCCGAGGGTGAGGTACTGTTAGGACAGTTGAAATCGGTCAACGTCAAGTTCAACAAGGAGGTTGACGACGCTACGTTCACGACCGACGACCTAACCATCGCATGCCAAGGCATAGCACTACCTGCCGACAAGGTGGCCATCGAGAAGGTGAGCGGCACGGAATACCGGCTTGACCTCTCGCAGGTAACCTACGGCGACGGACTCTACATGCTGACCGTACAGACCTCAGGCATCTACGACTTGGACGGCTTCAAGGGAGCCGATGGGACACAGGTGTCGTGGATTCAGTACGTCGACGGTAAGGTGGGGCTGCAAGTGGCTGCATCACCGGCAGCTGGTGGTACGACGTCACCAGATTCTGGCCGCTTCGACTTTGGCAAGAAAATCACTCTGAAGGCTACACCGGCCGAGGGCTACGACTTCGTGAAGTGGCTCGACGGGCAGCAGGAAGTCTCTACTGTTCCTGAATTTGACTATGAGCTGAAGGGCGATGCTTCGCTTACGGCAGTGTTCAACCTGAAACGATACTACGTGACGTTCAGCTTCGACGAGAGTTTAGGTACGGTCGAGAACGCCATCAGCAACTTCTACGACCATGGTACAACGCTACAGTTGCGCGCCGTGCCCCACGATGGCTACATGTTCACCCTGTGGAAGATAGACGGCACACCAATGGGTAGCGATACAGAGCTGTCTCTAACTATAGACCATGCGGCGAAGGTAGAGGCCCTATTCAGCAAGATAGAACAGCCTAACGTCACTGTCACATTCCCTGCCGACGGCATCTGCACGTTCTCGACCACTACGGCACTTGACTTCTCGGCACTCGAGGGACGGGTGAAAGCCTATTATGCCGTTTCATACACAAGTGAGAGTGTAAGGCTGAAAGAGGTGGGCAAGGCTGCCAAGGGCGAAGGTCTGATTCTGGTAGGTACACCGGGTGAGACCATTGATATTCCTGTAGCAGAAATCGAGGTGGAGGCTTCGGAAGACAATCTGCTGAAAGGCACGGCCTACGCGCCCTTCGAGGTGACGAGCGGAAATGTCTATGTGCTGTCGGACAAGACGGGTACTACGATGTTCCACAAAGCGGCAGGTGGCCTGCTCATTCCAAGGCACAAGGCATATCTGGAGATAGAGGAAGAGAATGGCGCTACCCGTATGAGCATTATCTGGGACGACACGACGCTCATCGAAATGCTGAAGAGCGCCATCAAGGCCGACGAGCACTATGGCCTCGACGGGCGTATCATACACCCCAAGGCTAAAGGTATTCATATAATAAAAGGTGAAAAACGAATCGTAAAATGAATAAAACTATGAACAAACGTTATATTTGTCCAAGAATCATTTCTTGCGAATGTCTTGACGAAGAGGTCTTACAGACATCTGTAGCCATCGACCACAACACTGAAATCGAAGACCCGGTAGATGTCCGGTCGCGAAGATTCAAATCGTCTTTTGATGATGAGGAGGAAGAAGATAATAATCTGTAAATCAGGGCATCCCCCTATTTCTCAACATTAGTAGTGCCGCAACCCCGTCGAAACGCACGTGGGTTGCGGCACTCTCAGTTTCGTTTGCGAAAGCCAGGTATGGGACAATGAGGACACAGCCCCCCCTGCCCTACTTCACTGGCACATCTTCGAGTGTTTTCTTGATTAGCTGCCAGAAGGGTTCTACGGTGGCGATGAGGGCGCGCTCGGTAGTGGTGTGGGGCGACTTCATGGTGGGGCCGAGCGACACTACGTCGAGATGCGGATACTTGCCCAGGATGACCGAGCACTCCAGTCCGGCATGGTCGACCTGTATGATGCCGTCCTCGCCAAAGAGATTCTTGTACTCCTTGAGCAGCAGGTGCAGTATCTCGCTGTCGGGATTGGGGTCCCATCCGCCATACGAGCCGGCAGTCTCGACCTTCATGCCAGTCATTGAGAAGCAGCTCTCCAAGGTCTTCACCACATAGTCCTTCATATCCTCGCGACTCGAACGGGCCAATATCTTTATGCCGGCCTTGCCGTTCTCAATGTCGATGATGGCCAGGTTCGAGCTGGTCTCGACAACGTTGGGATAGGCAGGAATGAAGCGGACGACACCATCGTGGCAGGCATAGATGGCATCGACGAGATTGTCCTGTATCTCTGTAGGAATCTCCGTCTTCGGTGTTTCCGTCTCTTCTGCGATGACCTCGATGCCCTGCGGCTCTATCAGCTTGAACTCGTCATTGAAGGTCTCTTTCCAGTCCTCGGCCAGTTCCTTCAGTGCGGTCACGTTCTCCTTAGGCAATGTGAGCACCGTCTCGGCTTTGAAGGGGATGGCGTTGCGCATGTTGCCTCCGTGCCATGAGGCCAGACGCGCATCGAGCTGCTCAATGGCCTCGCGCACCATCTGCACCATGAGCTTGTTGGCATTGCCACGGCCTTCGTGAATCTCCAGGCCCGAATGGCCGCCACGCAATCCCTTCACCGTCAGGCGCACGGCTACATCCTGCGGGTCGGTTTCCACCTCTTTATATTCCAAGGTAGCGGTGACGTCGATGCCACCTGCCGAACCAATGACGAACTTTCCCCAGTGCTCGGAGTCAAGATTCAGGAGAATATCGCCCTGCAGCTCACCCTCAGGCAGGTCGTTGGCACCATACATGCCTGTCTCCTCGTCGGCGGTTATCAGTGCGTTGATAGGGCCATGCACAAGGGTCTTGTCTTCCATAATAGCCATAATGGTGGCTACGCCCAGGCCGTTGTCGGCACCGAGGGTCGTTCCCTTGGCCTTCACCCATTCTCCGTCAATCCACGGCTCAATGGGGTCGGTCTCGAAGTTATGGGCCGACTCTGGGGTCTTCTGCGGCACCATGTCCATGTGGGCCTGCAGAATGATGCCCTTACGGTTTTCCATGCCTGCCGTGGCAGGCTTGCGGAAGACGATGTTGCCGGCAGGATCCTTGAAGGCCTCCACCCCCGCCTGCTTACCAAAATCGAGCAGGAAGGCCTGGATTTTCTCTAAATGTCCGCTGGGACGGGGCACTTGTGTCAACTTGTAGAAATTGCGCCAGATGCATGCTGGCTTCAGGTTTTGAATTTCGTTCATGATATGTTGCTTTAAATTAGGTAATAATAGTCTTAGTGAAAGAGAGTCGCAACCAAGCCCAAATGCCCAGGAATACGACAAGAAGCGTCTGGACGGTGTGTACTATCAGCACGAAGTAGAGTGCCTGCTCGTCGGCCACGCCATAGAGTATGAGCATTGTCTTCACAGCGAAATGCCAGGGGCCTGCACCATTAGGCGTGGGCACGATGACTGCTATTGATCCCACGACAAAGGTAACGAGAGCACACCCCACGCCCAGGTCGGCAGTGAAGTCGAAGCAGAAGAACGTGAGATAATAGTGCAGGAAATAGCTTATCCAGATGCCGGCAGTGAACAGGAGGAACAACGGCAGGTTCGTAACGCCTCGAAGGGAGAGAACTCCCTCCCAGATGCCAGAGAGGGTGGCCTTCACCTTATTATATATATACAGTCGCTTCAGCAGAAGATGAAGCAACAGTAGCACAGCCACACCGCAGACAGCCGTCACCAGATAGCCTGCAAGAGAGAACTGCTGGAAGATGGAACCAAGCGAGGTTCCCGTCCGCTCGAAGAACGTGCCGAAGACGCTCATCTGGAAAAGGAGTGTCGATGCCGTAACCAACAGCACCACTAAAGTGTCGATAGCCCGCTCGGTAACCACCGTGCCCAATGCCTTGGAGAACGACACACCGTCCCAGCGCTTCAGGATGCCACACCGCATGAACTCGCCCACACGGGGAATGACTAACGACACGGCATAAGAAAGGAATATACTGTTGACGGCCACGCCGTTACGGGGTGTCTCGCCCACTGGTTCCAACGTCTGTCGCCAGCGCCAACCGCGAAACAGCTGTGCCAGTATGCCAAAAGGAAACGAGAGCAGCATCCACGTCCAGTCCATTTCATGCAGTAACACATGGCGCACACTCTGAAAATCGAAGCCACGATACATCCAATAGAGTATTGCGCCACCCAACACCAGTGGCAGCAATACCTTGAAAACGTTCTGGGCAATCCTTATCATAAGCGCAAAGGTACTACAAATATTCCGCTCCACAAAGAATAATTGAAGAATATAATGGTTGTTTTCATTTTTTTCAGTAATTTTTCACTCATGTTTCTTGGGCCAAACATTTGGACATGTCGGAAAAAAACAGTAACTTTGCCGGCAAGATGAAACAAGTAAGGCCCAAGAAAAATCTCGGTCAGCACTTTCTGACCGACCTGTCGATTGCCAAGCGCATTGCCGACACTGTCGACGCTTGCCCCGACCTACCCGTGCTCGAAGTAGGCCCCGGCATGGGTGTCATGACCCAATATCTGGTTGAGAAGCCCCGTGAGTTCAAGGTGGTCGAGATAGACCGCGAGTCGGTGGCCTATCTTAACGAGCACTTCCCACAGCTGCACGACAACATCATTGGCGACGACTTCCTGCGCATGGATTTGCACCGTCTGTTCGATGGCAGGCAGTTTGTGCTCACCGGCAACTATCCCTACGACATCTCGTCGCAGATATTCTTCAAGATGATTGACAACCGCGACATGATTCCCTGCTGCACAGGCATGATTCAGCATGAGGTGGCCCTACGCATGGTCTCTGCACCAGGCTCAAAGGACTATGGCATCCTCTCGGTACTGGTTCAGGCGTGGTACAATGTGGACTATCTCTTCACCGTGGAACCCGATGTGTTCAACCCGCCTCCCAAGGTGAGGAGTGCCGTTATCCGCATGACCCGTAACGAGACGCAGCAACTGGGATGCGACGAGCAACTGTTCAAGCGTGTGGTGAAAACCACCTTCAACCAACGCCGCAAGATGCTACGTGTTTCCTTGCGCCAGCTACTGCCGGCAGAGTCATCGCTCTTCATGCTTCATGCTTCGCTTCTGACACGTCGTCCGGAACAACTGTCGATAGCAGAGTTTGTAGAGCTGACAAACTTGGTGGCCAGTGAGCTGAACGCTGATTAGGGATGATAAAAAAAAGTAACTTAATTGAGAATTCTGAAGCTTTTCCCACCCCCTTTTTTTGTTTGCATAATCATTCATTTTGTAGCTTTGCGCAAACAGTTCTGAAATTCATGCTGTATTCCAGTGCAATTAAGCTCAAATTGCGTTGCAATTCAGCATGAATTGGAGCATAATTCACACCGAATTACAACGCACTGAAAACCAATAAGTTAGCAGGATTGCCAAAATGAATATATATTCATGAGCCATTCTTCTTAAAAGGTGGGAAACCTGAGTTAAGAATTCCTGAATGATTATAATTGGGAAATAGCTCTTATTCGTACTCCGTAGGATCGCTGATACCTGCTTCAGCCAGAGCCTCCTTGCGCTCCACACAGGTGCCGCACTTGCCGCAATGCTTTTCGCCACCTTTGTAGCAACTCCACGTCTCGGCATAGTCGATGCCCAGTTCCTTGCCCCGACGGGCTATGTCGCCCTTGGTCATATCGACGAAGGGCGAGAGCAGGCCCACACGGACAAAGGTGCCAGCCTGGGCTGCTTGGTCGAAGGCATCGACAAAGGCAGGGGTGCAATCGGGATAGATGGTGTGGTCGCCACTGTGGTTGGCCATCATCACAAACTTCAGGTCGTTGCTCTCGGCAATGCCTACGGCAATGCTCAGCATGATGCCGTTGCGGAAGGGCACCACCGTCGACCGCATATTCTCATCGGCATAATGGCCTTCGGGAATAGCCTCGGCTCCTGCAAGCAGCGAACTCTTGAAATACTTCGTCATGAAGTCGAGAGGAATGGTGACATGGGGAATGCCTAACCGCTCGCAATGCAGGCGGGCAAAGGGTATCTCACGGGCATTATGATTTGAACCGTAGTCAAACGACACAGCAAGAGCAATACGCTCCTGCTGGTCATAAAGCAGCGTAACACTATCCATGCCTCCGCTTAATATAAGGACTGTGTCTTTCATTTCACTTCTTCAATAATCTTACCTCCAACTTCAAGAGCCTGCATGTTCAGGGGAATGAGGTTGTGGTGACGCTCAGGAAGCGTCTTCTTCAAGGCCCTCTCCACCCCTTCATTGCCCACGACGGGAGCCACCTTGAGCAGTCCGCCCAAGACGATCATGTTGAACACCTTGCCGTTCTTCATTTCGGCAGCTTTGTCCATGGCATCAATCTTGTAGATGGTGATGTCCTTTCGGATGGGCGGATTGATGATGCCGTAGCTGTCGTAAATCAGTATGCCGCCCGGCTTCAGCTTCGGTTCAAACTTCTCCAACGAGGGCTGGTTGAGCACGATAGCAATGTCGTACTTACTGAGGATGGGCGACGAGATGCGCTGGTCGCTCACAATCACGGTGACGTTAGCCGTGCCGCCACGCTGCTCAGGGCCGTAGGCAGGCATCCAGGTCACTTCCTTATCTTCCATCAGTCCTGAGTAGGCCAGAATCTTACCCATCGAGAGTACACCCTGACCACCGAAACCGGCTATGATTATTTCCTTTTTCATCTTTTCATTTCACTATTTGACAATTTCACTATTTGACGATTATCGCAGCAATGGTCCAATTGTAAAATGGTCCAATGGTCAAATCGTCGTGTCCTTCAAGTCGCCCTTCGGATAGAACGGGAACATGTTCTCCTTCATCCATTCATTTGCTTTAGAGGGAGTGAGCTTCCATCCGCTGTTACAGGTAGAGACAAACTCTACGAGCGACGAGCCCTTGCCGTCCATCGAAGCCTGGAATGCTTTCTTCAGCGCTTTCTTGGCCTTGAGGATAGAGGCAACGGATTCTACCGACTGGCGAGTGACGTAGCAGGTACCTTCCAACTGGGCAGCGATGTCGGCCATCTTCAGCGGATAGCCGTGTAGCTGCGGGTCACGACCGTAAGGACAGGTAGACGTCTTCTGACCGATGAGGGTTGTCGGAGCCATCTGTCCGCCCGTCATGCCATAGATGGCATTATTGACGAAGATGATGACGATGTTCTCGCCACGGTTCAGGGCATGGATGGTCTCACACGTACCGATACAAGCCAAGTCGCCGTCGCCCTGATAGGTAAAGACCAGACGGTCAGGCCAGCAGCGCTTGATGCCGGTGGCAATAGCGGGAGCACGTCCGTGGGCGGCCTCCTGCCAGTCTATATCTATATAGTTGTACGCGAAGACTGCGCAACCAACGGGGCTTACGCCAATGGCTTTCTCTTCCAAGCCCATCTCCTCGATGACCTCGGCCACAAGCTTGTGTACCACACCGTGCGAGCACCCCGGACAGTAGTGCATGTTATTGTCGTTCAAGAGCGTAGGCTTCTTATATACAAGGTTCTCCTGCGAAATAATATCTTTTGCTTCCATTGTCTTACATCAGTTTAGTTTTCAATGCCTCCACAATCTCTTCTGGCTCAGGCACGATGCCACCCAAACGACCGAACTGATCTACGGGCACGGCACCGTTGATGGCCAAACGGACATCCTGAACCATCTGGCCAGCGTTGATCTCAGCCACCAACACGCCTTTCTTGCCCTTTGCCATGGCGGCAATCTCCTTTGTGGGGAACGGCCACAGCGTAATGGGACGGAACAGGCCTACCTTCAGGCCATCCTCGCGGGCTATCTCAATGGCTTTCTCACCAATACGGGCTGCTGAACCAAAAGCCACAATCAGATACTCGGCATCGTCGCACTGCTGAGTCTCGTAGCGCACCTCATTCTCACGTATCGTGCGATACTTCTCCTGCAAGGCCAAATTGCGTTTCTCCATCTCCTCGGGCTTCAGCTCCAGCGAGGTGATAACACGGCGTGTCTGTCCCTTCTTCTTGCCCGTAGAGGCCCACGGACACTGGGCAATCACCTCTTCGTCGGTACGACGGGGCTTGAACGGAGGCAGCACCACCTTCTCCATCATCTGACCGATGACACCGTCAGAAAGGATCATAGCGGGATTGCGATACTTGAAGGCCAGCTCAAAAGCGAGGTCGACAAAGTCGGCCATCTCCTGTACCGAAGCGGGAGCCAACACAATGACGTTGTAGTCGCCATTGCCACCACCACGGGTAGCCTGGAAATAGTCGCCCTGCGAGGGCTGAATCGTTCCCAGGCCAGGGCCGCCACGCTGCACATTGACAAACACGCCCGGCAACTCGGCGCCAGCCATGTAGGTAATGCCCTCCTGCATAAGGGCGATACCGGGACTCGACGATGAGGTCATGGCCTTCTTGCCGGCACCGGCAGCACCATAGACCATATAGATAGAAGCCAACTCGCTCTCAGCCTGCACCACCTGCATGCCAGTGGTTTCCCAAGGCTTCAGCTCAGCCAGCGTCTCGATTACTTCACTCTGCGGGGTGATGGGATAGCCGAAGTATCCATCCACGCCACAACGAATAGCGGCACGGGCAATGGCCTCGTTGCCTTTCATCAATACGACTTCTCTTTCCACTTTCAACTTTTAACTTTCAACTTTCTTACGATAAACAGTGATACACCCGTCGGGACACACGATGCCGCACGACGCACAGCCGACACACGCATCCTGGTTGACGGCCTCTACATAGGGATAGCCATGCACATTGACCTTACCTGCCAAGGCAATGACCTTCTGCGGGCATGCTTCCACACAGAGGACACAGCCCTTGCAACGGGTGGTGTCAATGACAATAGCACCTTTCATTTTTGCCATAATTGCTACAAATCTTACTAAGATATTTAAAATGGTGGGCAAAGTTAGCAATTATTCGTGAACTGACAAAACAAAATGGGAAGAAAATGGTCTATTTTATGGACGAAGAGCTTTTTTTGCTACCTCAACTTGTCAAAAAAGAAGAGATTATTGTGCTTTCAGATATTTTATTTTGACTTATATCAATTTGCTGTCATTTTGTCTGAAAATAATTTTGCGTAGTGTTCAGAAATCCCTACCTTTGCAGCGAAATAAAAAATTTTTGATTTGTTTTAGTAGATTAGTTTTTAAGTAGTTTGTTTTTTGAGAATCGGTTGTCGTGATGACAATCGATTTTTTTTGAGCATGTCGGGACTTACCATCATAATACAAAAAAAGCAGCCCTTTCGGACTGCTATAGTTGCGGAGGCAGGATTCGAACGTGCGACCTCCAGGTTATGAGCCTGGCGAGCTACCAACTGCTCCACTCCGCGATGTT
>CAJONO010000029.1 GCA_905235905.1 uncultured Prevotella sp. | reverse complement strand
TAATCGAATTTCACTAATTTATAAAGCGAATCGCTACGCAGGCTTCGAATGCTCGGAGCTGGTCGGGATTCAGCACCTGCGGAGCGTACTGCCATAATTCGTGAAATTCGATAACAATCCTTCATACTTGCGGAAATAGGAATTCGTGAAATTCGTGTAATTCGTGGTTCTTATGAGCTTCAGAAAGTTGAGTGAATGATTATGCAGTTTGGTTCTGTAAAATCTTGACAAACAAAAATTGCAAACCAGCACGACGAAGTGAGAAAAAGGCACTCTCGAAACGGCGAAAAGCTCATGCCGGGAGCCTGTAATGCCACTTGGTGAGACTAACAATGCCTCCCGTTGCCAGCGGTAAGCATTACCATTCCGACAGTTCATGCTTAATTACCTCACAAAGAAGCATCGATTAGACTGCAATTTGTGCTGAACTTTTGTCCAATTCAGCATGAATTGCTGCCTAATCGATGCCTAATTACAGCCCTTTGCAACCTGCTTTTCCTGTCAAATAATTACAAGTTGCTGTCAGACAGGTGTTTATGACGTTCGCTGAAAATCGCTGAGAATCGCTTATTTCGCCCCGACTTTCACTTTCCTGACCAAGAATCGATTCTCACGAGAGTTCAGTGTATAATTATGCAGCACCAACTTGCATAAACATACCATTGGCCATTGGAAAGTGGGGTAGGCGAGTCGCTGCTCACTTAACCACAAAGTCGAGTCTCTGAAGGTCGCGGTCGAGCGACGATGTGCCTACGAGAATCTGGTAGCGGCCTTTCTTCACGCTGAGCTCGTCGATGGTCTCATCGTAGTATTCAAATGCCTCGCTGTCGAGCGTGATGACGGCCTGCCGCGTCTCGCCGGCTTTCAGTCTGAGCTTTTGGAAGCCCTTGAGCGCCTTGATAGGGGCACCGGCATCGTCGAGTGCCTTCACGTAGACCTGCATCGTCTCGGTGCCTTCCCGCTTGCCCGTGTTGGTCACGTCGACGGTCAGCTTGCAGAACGGCTTTCCCGTCTTGGCAGCCTTCGCGCTCTTGGCCGAAATCTTGGCCTTGCCCACGGCAAACGTCGTGTAGCTGAGGCCGAAGCCGAAAGCATACTGTGGCTGTCCGGTGAAGTAGCGATAGGTGCGGTTCTTCATGGAGTAGTCGAGGAAGTCGGGCAGGTCGGTCGTGGAGCGATAGAACGTGACGGGCAGCTTGCCGCCAGGGTTATAGTCGCCGAACAGCACGTCGGCCAGTGCCTTGGCGCCTCCCTGTCCGGGATACCACGCCTGTAGCAAGGCATCGTACTGTCCCTCCACGCTGCCAAAGGCGATGGCCGAGCCAGAGCAGTTGACGAAGACAACGGGGCGCCCCGTGGCATGCATGGCACGTAGGAGCCGCTGCTGCACCGTGGGCAGCTCAATGTCCTTCTTGTCACCGCCTTCGCCCTCCATACGGGCACTGATACCGCCGATGATGATGATGGCATCGGCCCGTTTCACCTTGTTGGCCAGGTCGGTGAAGTCGGCCAGCTTGCGTTCGCAGATGTCGCCGCGCAGCATGGCAAACTGCCCGTTGCCGCGGCGGTATTCAATGGCGATGTCGTAGGTCTTGCCTTTCTCCACGGGGAACGACTTGTAGTCTACGCCCCGCCGGCCGAAGCCTCGGCGCCGGCCTCCACCCTTGTTGTCTTCAACCACCTCGCCGTTTACCCGTAGTACATAGCCGTTGTCGGTCATCAGCGTGTATTTCATCTCGCCTGTGAACGTGGCAGTATAGTTGCCGCTGACGCGTACGGAGAGCGAGTCGGTCTTCAGGTCGACACCCTGTGCAAAGCCCCACGCTCCGAAGGTAGAGAAGTTCAGCTCGTCGTAGTAGCCGGTCTTGGCAGGCTGGCCGCTCAGTTGCTTGTTTTCGAAGAATTCTACCAGCGCCCCCTTGCCGTTGTTGAAGTCCTTCAGGTGGTGAATGGTCTGGTACTCATCGTCCAGTTCGCAAGCCTTCTCGTAAATGACCTCGGCCTGTGCAGCGGCTGCCCGTATGCCTTCGAGCAGTGAATGCTGGTGGGCGGGTGTCGGTGTGCCGCCATAGTTGCCGTTGAGCAGCTCCACGTCGTCGGCATTGGGACCGACGACGGCCAGCGTCCTGATGGCTTTCGACAGGGGCAGGACGGCCTTGTTCTCCAGCAAAACCATCGACTCGCGGGCGGCCTGTGTGGCCAGGGCGTCGAAGCGCTCACAGCTGATTGTCGAAGGGGAAACCTTCGACCACGGCACCTGGTCGGCGGGATCGAACATGCCCAGCTCGAAGCGGCCGGTGAGCGTCTTGCGCAGATGGCCGTCGAGGTCGCTCTCCTTGATGAGTCCCTTCTGCAGCCCTTCGGTGAGCGACATGAACACCTTTCCGCACTCTAAGTCGGTGCCGTTGAGCACGGCGTCGACCGAAGCCGAGAGGGGATCCTTGTGGGTCTCATGCTGTCCGCGATTGAAGAAGTTGTTGATGGCGTCGCAGTCGGTAACCACCAGGCCGTCATAGCCCCACTTGTTGCGCAGAATGTCGATAAGCAGGCGGTCGCTGGTGCAGCAGGGCTTGCCCTCGAAGCGCTGGTAGGCGCACATCACCTCGCGCACGTCGCCTTTCTTCACCAATGCCTTGAAGGCCGGCAGGTAGGTTTCCCACAAATCGCGGTTGGAGGGCTCAACGTTCATGGAGTGGCGCAGAGGCTCCGGACCGCTGTGTACGGCATAGTGCTTGGCACAGGCGTGGGTCTTGTAGAGCTTGGTCTTGCCATTGCCCTTCGTCTCGATGGTCACGGGGTTCTGCATGCCGCGAACGGTAGCAACGCCTAAGACGGCATTCATGTAGGGGTCCTCGCCGCAGGTCTCTTGTCCGCGTCCCCAGCGTGGGTCACGGAAAATGTTGACGTTGGGACACCAGAAGGACAGCTCGGGGTTGCCGGGGTAGTAGGTGACACCCTGGGGCACGTTGAACAGCTTCGGGTCGTTGTGGTCGGTACGGTTCCAGTTGGCACGGGCCTCGTCGCTCACGGCCGTGAAAACGTCGTAGACCATTGCCTCGTCGAAAGCCGCTGCCATGCCGATGGGTTGTGGGAAGACGGTGTAGCCGCCCTGGCGCACACCGTGGCAGGCCTCGCTCCACCAGTTGTAGGAGGGGATGCCGAGGCGGTCGATTGATACCGACTTGTTCATCATCAGTCCCACCTTTTCTTCGGGCGTGAGCATTCTCAGCAGGCTTTCCACGCGCTGCTCTGTGGGCAGTGACGTGTTCTGCCATTCATACTTGGTCTGGGCCAGGCTGGTGGTCTGCACTGCTACGGCGACCATAGCCGAAAGAAGCATCTTTTTCATTGTGCCAACAGGTTATTCGTTTTTGTTTTTATTGGGGAAGAATCGGCTCGCCCATCTCCGATGCCTCGGCATCGTTGGCATCGAGCTTGAAAAGCATGAACTGTGGAGCTTCGGCGGTGCAGGGAGTCCATCCCAAGCCTTCGCCCTCGCCGTTGCCGTTGGGGTCGCCATACTTGGCAAAGTTGGTCCAGGCGGTGAGCATCTTCTCGGCCAGGTCCCAGTCGCCCTGCGTCCAGGGGCGCCAGCAGTGCTTCAGCGACTTGAACACAAACCAGAGGTCGCTTGAGTGGAAGGCACCCTTCAGGCGGTCGGTAATCTCGGAATGCTTGCCGTCGTCGGGCAGCGGACGGGCAAACTCGTAGGCCCACGCCTTGTTGCCCTGCTCCTGGCGCACCTTGCAGAACTCGGCAATGCCGGGAGCCATCGACCCCATGTCGTTGAGCGTATAGCCTATCATGTAGGGAATGTCGGCAATGGTTCCCTCGCGGGTGGCGGTATTAAACGTGCTCTTCGACACATAGCCGTCGACGATGGGGCGCTGCATGAGGAACACGTCGTTCTTCGTCACCATATTATATAACTGTCCCACGGTGTACATGATTTCCGTCGAGGCGTGGCGCAACTTCCCTAAGTCGGTCAGTCCTGCCCAGTCCATGACCTTCTTCGTCTCGGCCTCGCTCTGGGCCAGCGTGGGGTTGTAGGAGAAGAAACGGTTCATAGGCGTGGCGGGCTTGGCCTCCTCGCCCTCCCTGGCAGGCACGTCGATGCCGCCTCCGCTCATGATGACCGCCTTGTGGAACAGACCACGAGTGAGCGGACTCTCACAGAGCGTACGCACACTGCCGGCACCGGCACTCTGGCCGAAGATGGTCACGTTGTTGGGGTCGCCGCCAAACTGGGCAATGTTGGCTTTCACCCATTTCAAGGACTGTATCTGGTCGAGAATGCCATAGTTGCCGCTCACGTGGTTCGGGCTCTCGGCCGACAGCTCCGGGTAGGTCATGAAGCCGAAGATGCCTAAGCGATAGTTGATGCTGACGAGCACCACGCCTTTCGATGCCCACTCCTGACCGTCGAACTCTGGCTCCGAGCCCCATCCCTCGCGGTAGCCGCCACCGTGAATCCAGAGGGCCACAGGCAGCTTCTTGTCTGCCTGGCCAGGGGCCGTCGTCCATACGTTCAGGTAGAGGCAGTCTTCGCTATAGGGCGCCTCGTCGCCATAGCCCCACTCCGAGGCATAGAAGCCGGGATAGTGAACGGCCTGATAGCCGGGATGGCCGAACTTGTCGCACAGCCGCACGGAGTCCCATGCCACCACGGGCTGCGGCTCCTTCCAGCGCAGGTCGCCAATGGGCGCTGCTGCATACGGAATGCCTTTATAGACAAACACACCGAGGTTATCGGCCCGCACACCTTCAATCTGGCCGCCCTCAACGGTCAGTACGGGGCATTTCACTTCTTCCTCGGAAGAATTGCAGCCCATCATCATTGCCAGGAATGGCAGTAGGAAAAATACTTTCTTCATATTGTTTTTAGGTTGATTGCTCGTTGCAAAGTTACGAATAATAAGCCAAACGATGATTACCAAATGTTTCATTCTCTTGTTGTATTGTTTCAATGCTATGATACTTTCTGAAAACATAGGAATAAAAAAACGCTGCAAGATTACGGATAATTCAGTTTTTATTCGTAAATTTGCGGCATGATAAACCAAGAACTGTTACAACCGAAGAGCATTGTCGTCATCGGCGGCTCGAACAACGTTCACAAGCCCGGCGGTGCCGTGGTGCGTAACCTTATCAATGGCGGCTACGGCGGCACCCTGCGCGTCGTGAATCCTAAGGAAACCGAAGTGCAGGGCATCAAGGTGTTCCATGCCATCGGCGAACTGCCCCCGACCGAGTTGGCCATCCTCGTCATTCCCGCCAGGCTGTGTCCCGACGCCGTCGAGCAGTTGGCTAAAGAGAAGTGTACTCGCGCATTCATTATTATATCAGCCGGCTTTGGCGAGGAAACGAAAGAGGGTGCCCTTCTGGAGCAGCGCATTCTGGATGTGTGCGAGCAGTATGGTGCGGCGCTGATAGGCCCCAACTGCATAGGTCTGCTCACGCGCCATCACCATTCGGTCTTTACGAAGCCTATTCCCAATCTCAACCCGAAAGGGGTCGATTTTATCTCCGGGTCGGGAGCCACGGCGGTCTTCATCTTAGAGAGCGCTGTCATCAAAGGGCTGCAGTTTAACTCGGTGTGGTCGGTGGGCAACGGCAAGCAGATAGGCATTGAGGACGTGCTACAGTACATGGACGAGCACTTCGACATGGAGCGCGATTCCTGTGTGAAACTGCTCTACATTGAGAACATTGCCAACCCCGACAAACTGCTGTTCCATGCCGCAAGCCTCATTCGCAAAGGCTGCCATATCGCCGCCATCAAGGCTGGCTCGTCAGAGAGCGGCAGCAGGGCGGCGTCGAGCCATACGGGAGCGATGGCAAGCTCGGATGCCGCGGTCGAGGCCTTGTTCCGTAAGGCAGGCATCGTGAGGTGCTATTCCAGGGAAGAGCTGACCACGGTGGGCTGCATATTCAGCCTCAGTCCCAGCCCCTCTTTCGGGGGAGATAATTTCTCTGTTGCCATCGTCACCCATGCCGGTGGCCCGGGCGTGATGCTCACCGACGCCCTGTCGAAGGGTGGCCTGCAGGTGCCGAAACTCGAAGGTGCCGCAGCCGAAGAGCTGAAGGCACAGCTGTTTCCCGGCTCGTCGGTTCAGAATCCCATCGACATCTTGGCCACGGGCACTCCCGAACACTTAGGACTCGCCATAGACTATTGCGAGAAACGCTTCGACAATATCGATGCCATCATGGTCATATTCGGAACGCCCGGACTGGTCACGCTCTATGAGGCCTACGACATGCTTCACAGGAAGATACAGGAGGGCCGCAAGCCCATCTTCCCCATACTGCCAAGCCTGCACACGGCAGGGCCGGAGGTGGAGGAGTTCCTGAAGAAAGGACACGTGAACTTCAGCGACGAGGTGACGCTGGCCACGGCCCTTACGCAAATCAGGCAGACACCGCCGCCCGCACCGCCGGAGATAGAGCTGTTTGGTGTCGATGTGCCGAAAATCAGAGACATCATCAGCCTCACTCCCAGTCCCTCTTGCGCGGGCGAAGCGAGCGGCTATCTGCATCCCGGCACGGTGAGGCAGCTGTTAGCGTGTGCCGGCATTCCGATGGTGCCCGAAATGGTGTCGACGTCGAAGGACGAGCTTGCCGCCTTTGCACGGAAGGTGGGCTATCCCGTAGTGGCCAAGGTCGTAGGCCCCGTCCATAAGAGCGACGTGGGCGGCGTCACACTCAACATCCGTTCTGAGGAGCATCTTGGCCTTGAGTTCGACCGCATGATGCAGATACCTGGTGCCACCTCCGTCATGGTGCAGAAGATGCTGCGCGGCACCGAGCTCTTTGTCGGGGCCAAGTATGAGGAGCGTTTCGGCCACGTGGTGCTCTGCGGCCTTGGCGGCATCTTCGTCGAGGTACTGAAGGACGTCAAGAGCGGACTGGCCCCCCTTTCCTATGGCGAAGCCTACTCGATGATTCGGTCGCTGCGCGGCTATAAGATAATAAAAGGTACGCGAGGCCAGCGAGGCGTGAACGAACAGAAGTTTGCCGAGGTCATCGTGCGCCTCTCTACCCTGCTGCGCTTTGCACGGGAAATCAAGGAACTCGACATCAACCCCCTGCTGGCCGACGAGGAGGGCGTCGTGGCCGTCGATGCCCGTATCAGGGTGGAAAAGGAAAATAGAAGTTAAATAATCATAACGTAAGGCCGCAAACTCATAACTCTTTCGTAACTTTGCATCCAAATGAATTTAACAACAAGCACAATATGAATACTTTACGACACATGACAATGGCCCTGCTGCTCACTCTCTGTGGCACGGTAATGGCCGACGATTACGCCTATCTGACAGTAGCCCAGACCGATGCCCAGACCGACTATGCACTGAGCAGTATCGAAAAGATCACGTTCGACACACAGAACATGGTGCTCCACTTGAGCGGCGGAGAGGAGGCAAAGTTGCCGTTGAGCGGACTCACGAAGATGTTCTTCAGTAACAATTCGACCGGCATTGCTACCGTGGGCAAGACCTCGACCATTTCCATGACAGACGGTATGCTGCGCATATCGGCACCCAAGGGCACCGCCATCGCCATCTACGACATGGGCGGCAAGGCCGTGCGCATGGCAACGGCCAACGACGGCGTGACCGAAGTGGGGCTGAACGGCATGCAGCGTGGCGTCTACATTGTGAAGGTGGGCAGCGAGACAAAGAAGGTGTCAAACAAATAGGGAGGACAGAACGATGATTGAACTAAGCAACGACAAGCTGACCGTCAAGGTGGCAGCAATGGGGGCAGAACTCCAGAGTATTACCGACAGCGAAGGGCGCGAGTATCTGTGGCAGGGCGACCCCGAATACTGGCCTCGCCGTTCGCCTATTTTGTTTCCTATCGTATGCAGTGTCGAGAACGACACCTACACTGTCGACGGACAGCAGTACCACTTGCCGCGACATGGCTTTGCCCGCGACACCGAGTTCGTGCTTGTGGCCCAGTCGAAAGAGAAAGCGGTCTTTGCCCTGCATGAGAACGACGACACGCTGAAGGTCTACCCGTTTTGCTTCAACCTGGCCGTGAGCTATCGTCTTGATGGCAACAAGATTCATGTGGTGTGGCATGTGGAGAATACCGACAAGCGCGAGATGCACTTCCAGATAGGCGGCCATCCCGCTTTCTTCGCCCCCGGTTGCGAGGCAGGAAAGCCGCTGAAGGGCCTGCTGCGAGTAGACAATGGCGGACAGCTACAGGGACTGAAGAGCCACATCGACGGCTCGGTGGAGATGGAAGAGATTGAGATAGAGTCGGAAGACGGCCTGATACGCTTCGACGACGACTTCTTCGCCCACGACTCGGTGAAGCTGCACAAGAGCCAGACCAGCAGTGTGGAACTGCTCAACCCCGACGGCAGTACGGCCGTCAGACTCAGCTACAAGTGCCCCATCATTGCTTTTTGGAGTCCCTATCAGAAGAATGCACCCTTCGTGTGCCTTGAGCCGTGGTATGGCGTGGGCGATCCCCGCGGCTACGACGGCGAGTTCAAGGACAAGCCCCTCATCAACCGCCTGCAGCCCGGTGCCTCGTTCATGAGCGAGTATGTCATCACTATCGGTGAAGACGAACGTTGAAACGGGCAGAAGAAAAGACCAGAAATGTTTGTAGGATGAAACATAAGGCAGGATTCGTAAATATAGTGGGAAACCCCAATGTGGGAAAGTCGACGCTCATGAACCAGCTGGTGGGCGAGCGCATTTCGATAGCAACGTTCAAGGCGCAGACCACACGCCACCGCATCATGGGCATCGTGAATACCGACGACACGCAGATCGTCTTCTCTGACACGCCGGGAGTGCTCAAGCCGAACTACATGCTGCAGGAGTCAATGCTCGCCTTCTCAGAGAGTGCGCTGCAAGATGCCGACGTGCTGCTCTACGTGACCGATGTGATAGAGAAGGCCGAGAAGAACATGGCGTTTCTGGAGAAGGTACAGAAGCTCAACATTCCGATTATTCTCCTGATCAACAAAATCGACGAGCTGAAGACGCTTCAGGGAAATCCCGACACGCTCCTTGGCGAAATGGTGGCCAAATGGCATTCGCTGTTGCCGAATGCCGAGATACTCCCCATCTCGGCGAAGAACAAATTTGGCGTCGACATGCTCATGAAACGCATCAAGGAGCTGCTGCCCGAAAGTCCGGCATTCTTCGACAAGGACCAGCTGACCGACAAGCCCGCCCGCTTCTTCGTGTCCGAGATTATCCGCGAGAAGATTCTGCTCTACTACGACAAGGAGATTCCCTATTCGGTCGAAGTGGTAGTGGAGCGGTTCAAGGAGAGCGAGAAGATCATACACATCAACGCCGTAATCTACGTGGAGCGCGAAACGCAGAAGGGCATCATCATAGGCCATCAGGGCGTGGCGCTGAAGAAAGTATCGACCGAAGCCAGAAAGGCGTTGGAGAAATTCTTCGACAAGCACATCTATCTTGAGGTCTTTGTCAAGGTGGACAAGGATTGGCGCTCGTCGAGAAAGGAACTCGACAACTTCGGCTACAACCCCGAATAAGAGAGGCCGGGTAGGCGTTGGCTTGCAAGCAGCTACCGTACTAAAAAAGCCCGTAATTCGCCCATGAATTGGGACATACTTAAATTACCTCGCAATTCAGCCTGAATTGCGAGGTAATTTAGCTTTGATTATGGTCTAATTCAGCCTGAATTGCGACCTAATTCAACTTTAGGGTCTGTGACCCCATTCTTTTGGTTGAATGTGCCATTACAGCAGGTTCATCGTGTCGGTGGCAATCATCAGCTCCTCGTCGGTGGGGATAACCACGACCTTCACCTTCGAGTCGTCGGCCGAGATGATGGCCTCCTCGCCGCGAACGTTGTTCTTCTTGTCGTCGAACTTCACGCCGAGGAACTCCAGACCCTCGCAGACAGCCGAGCGCATGCCAATCTGGTTCTCGCCCACGCCGGCGGTAAAGACGATCACGTCGACGCCGCCCATCGCAGCTGCATAGGCACCGATGTACTTCTTGATGCGATAGAAGTACATGTCCTGAGCCAGCTGGGCGCGCTCGTTGCCAGCCTTGGCCGCATTCTCCACGTCGCGCATGTCGCTGCTTCCGCCAGTAATACCGGCCACGCCGCTCTTCTTGTTGAGCAGGTTCGACATGCCGTCGGCATCAAGACCGAGCTTCTTCTCGATAAACGTCACCGCACCGCCGTCGATGTCGCCGCTGCGCGTACCCATCATCAAGCCTTCGAGCGGGGTCAGGCCCATCGAGGTGTCGACGCACTTGCCGTCGACCACGGCAGCAATCGAACCGCCGTTGCCCACGTGGCAGGTGATGACGCGTGTGCCCTCGGGCTTCATGCCGAGGAACTCTAAGGCACGGGCCGACACATAGCGGTGAGAGGTGCCGTGGAAACCGTAGCGGCGCACACCGTACTTCTCGTAGAGCTCGTAGGGGATGGCATACATATAAGCCTTGGCAGGCATGGTCTGATGGAAAGCAGTGTCGAACACGCCCACCTGGGGCAGGCCCGGCATCAGCTCCTTCACGGCATTCACGCCCTTCAGGTTGGCAGGGTTGTGCAGCGGGGCCAGGTCGGAACATTCTTCAAATGCCTTCAGCACCTCGTCGGTGAGCACGACGCTCTTGTTGAACTTCTCGCCGCCATGCACCATGCGGTGGCCTACGGCGTCGATCTCGTCGAGACTCTTGATGACGCCAATCTCGGGGTCGGTGAGCAGAGAGAAGATAAACTTCACGCCCTCGGTGTGCTCGGGTATGTCGTGCATGATCTGTTTCTTCTCGCCATTGGCAAGCTTCACCTTGACGAAAGCACCGTCCAAGCCTACGCGCTCGGCACCGCCGCTGGTCATCACCGACTTGTCGTCCATGTTGTACAGCGCGTACTTAATGGACGAACTTCCACAATTCAAAACAAGAATTTTCATTGTTATCTATTTGTTTTTGGAAACTAATTAGCACTAATTTTGGAAAATTTTTTAGTCATCAATATATAATTTGTAATTTTCTTTTGTCAGTAAGACAAATTTGTCAGATGCAGGGATGTATGGATAACGCTCTGTATGCAGATTTCTTTCACCGAAGTTGAAAAGCACCCCTCTGTTCATTCGTGTGATACGCATATAGTTCAGAAGTTGTGCCCGATGGTCTGAGATGACTTTGTCCACTGCCTTAAACTCAATGACGATACCCTTATAAAGAAAATCGGCCACGTAAGTCTTTTCCATTAGTACATCTTTATAATACATACGAAGTGTCTTCTCACGCTCAATTTCTAAGCCATGCAATTTCATCTCAATGGCATACGCCTCTTGGTAAACAGGTTCGGCAAGTCCTCTACCCAGCGTTGCATGCACTTCCATTGCAATTCCTACAGCATCATATATATCTTTGTACTCCTGCTTTGTCACAAAAAAAATTCCTTAATTAGTGCTAATTTGTTTCAGTTGTTATGTTTCAGTTGTTATTTTTGTTGTTTATTTCTTTGCGTCCATGGCCTGGCAGGCGGTGATGGCGACGAGGTAGTAGATGTCTTCGACCGAGCAACCGCGGGAGAGGTCGTTCACGGGGCGGGCGATGCCTTGCAGGATGGGGCCGATGGCGGTGGCACCAGCGAGGCGCTGCACCAGCTTGTAGGCGATGTTGCCCACCTCGAGGCAGGGCATCACGAGCACATTGGCCTTGCCGGCAATGTCACTTCCGGGAGCCTTCTTGCTGCCTACCGAGGGCACGAGGGCAGCATCGGCCTGCAGCTCACCGTCGATTTTCAGCGAGGGGTCAAGCTCCTTGGCCAGACGAGTGGCCTCAACCACCTTGTCGACCACCTCGTGAGAGGCACTGCCCTTCGTCGAGAACGACAGCATAGCCACGCGGGGATCCTGGAAACCGGCCACCGAGCGGGCGGTCTGTGCCGTGCAGACGGCAATCTGCGAGAGCTGGTTGGCATCGGGCATCGGGGTCACGGCTACGTCGCCGAATACCAGTACGCCGTTCTCGCCGTATTCAGGCTTGTCGGTAATCATGAGCATGGCACCGCTGACGCAGGTGATGCCAGGGGCACACTTGATAATCTGCAGGGCGGGGCGCAGCGTCTCGCCCGTCGTAGAGAGGGCGCCCGAGATTTGGCCGTCGGCACCTTCGGTCTTGATGATCATGCAGCCTAAGTAGAGTGGGTCCTTCACCAGCTGGCGGGCTTTCTCGATGGTCATGCCCTTCTTCTCGCGCAACTTCTGTAGGAGTTGTGCCAGTTCCTCGCTCTTCTCGTAGTTCTCAGGGTCGATGAGCGTGGCCTTGTCAATGTGGGTCAGTCCCTTTTCCTTGGCCAGTGCATGAACCTTTTCGGGGTTGCCAATCAGGATCAGGTCGGCAATGTCATCAGCCAGCACACGGTCGGCTGCACAAAGAGTACGTTCCTCCTCGGCTTCGGGGAGCACAATGCGCTGCTTGTTGCTCTTGGCACGCGCAATGATTTGTTCAATTAATCCCATAGTTTGTTAGTTCGTTTATAAAAATATTAGGTGTAATTGCCTGCAAAGGTAACAAAAAATATCCGAATACCGTGAAGTATTCATAAAAATAATGAGCTGAAAATTTGCAAATACAGAATAAATTTGTAATTTTGCAGGTGCATAGCCATGATATTGGCCATATCTATTAATTTTATTGACAAACTTTTAAATCATAACACTATGGAAGTCGAGAAAATAATGCAAGCTTTGGAGCGCAAGCATCCGGGCGAATTGGAGTACCTTCAGGCCGTGCGCGAGGTGTTGGAGTCGATCAAGGATGTCTACAACCAGCACCCTGAGTTCGAGAAAGCCAAGATTGTGGAGCGGCTGGTGGAGCCAGAGCGCATCACCACGTTCCGTGTGCCCTGGGTCGACGACAAGGGCGAGGTGCAGGTGAACATTGGCTACCGTGTGCAGTTCAACAGCGCCATAGGCCCCTATAAGGGCGGTCTGCGCTTCCATCCCTCGGTAAATCTCAGTATCCTGAAGTTCCTTGGCTTTGAGCAGACGTTCAAGAACGCGCTGACCACGCTGCCCATGGGTGGCGGCAAGGGTGGCTCTGATTTCTCTATTCGCGGCAAGAGCGACAACGAAGTGATGAAGTTCTGCCAGGCTTTCATGACCGAGCTTTACAAGGTGATAGGTCCCGACATGGACGTGCCTGCCGGCGACATTGGCGTGGGTGCCAGGGAGATAGGCTATCTCTTCGGCATGTACAAGAAGCTCACCTCGCAGTTCCACGGTGCCACGCTTACGGGCAAAGGCATAGAGTGGGGTGGAAGCATCCTGCGTCCGGAGGCTACGGGCTTTGGTGCTCTCTACTTCGTGAACCACATGTTGCAGACACACGGTCTCGACATCAAGGGCAAGACCGTGGCCCTCTCAGGCTTCGGCAATGTGGCCTGGGGAGCTGCGAAGAAGGCTACCGAGCTGGGGGCCAAGGTCATCACCATTAGCGGCCCTGACGGTTACATCTACGACCCTGCCGGCCTCGATGCCGAGAAAATTGACTACTTGCTGGAGCTCCGCGCTTCTGGCAACGATGTCTGCGCCCCCTACGCCGACGACTTCGACGGTGCCACGTTCTTCCCCGACAAGAAACCGTGGGAGCAGAAGGCCGACATCTATCTGCCTTGCGCCACGCAGAACGAGCTGAATGGCGACGATGCCGACAAGATTCTGGCACAGAAACCGCTGTGTGTGGCCGAAGTGTCGAACATGGGCTGCACGGCAGAAGCTGTCAACAAGTTTATCGCTGCCGGTCAGCTCTTTGCCCCGGGCAAGGCCGTCAATGCAGGTGGCGTGGCCACTTCTGGCTTGGAGATGACACAGAACTCCATGCGCATGTCGTGGACGGCCGAGGAGGTCGACCAGCGGCTGCACCAGATTATGAAGGGTATTCATGAGCAGTGCGTGAAGTATGGCAGCGAGGGCAACTATATTAATTATGTGAAGGGAGCCAACGTGGCAGGCTTCATGAAGGTGGCCAAGGCCATGCTGGCACAGGGCATTGTTTAGCGGGCTTCGTCCTGATGAAAAGTGAAGAGTGAATGGTGAAAGTGAATAGTTCTGACCATAGGTCGCTTCTGTTAAGGATAGTGCTGACGGCGCTATTTACTGTTCACTGTTCACTATTCGTTAGCCCCGTAGGGGCGCAGACCCAGATGGGCAAGGCCTCCTATTATGCAAAACGGGCCACGGGCAGTAGAACGGCCAACGGCGAACAGTTGCACCACGACTCGATGACATGCGCCCACCGCACGTTGCCCTTCGGCACCAAGCTCAAGGTGACCCATTTGGGCAATGATAGCTCGGTGGTGGTGAGGGTCAACGACCGTGGACCCTATGTGCGAGGACGCATCATTGACCTCTCATGGGGTGCGGCTCGCAGGCTCAATATGCTGAGCGAAGGCATTGCCGACGTGTTCATAGAGCCTGCGGACGAAATCATTATCCCTCTTTTGCCAGGAAAGTTCCATGTGCAGATGCCTGAAGTGAGCTATGGGTTGGCTGTCGACACCCTCGGCCCTTATTGGCAGCATGAGCTGGAGATTGTACACCCGAAGCCCCGGCAAAAGAGCAGAAAAGGAAAATGAAGCCGGGCCCTAAGTCAAAAAAACATATGTGTCAGTGAAAAAAACGGTGCATGCTTTCGCGCATGTGCCGTTTTTTTATTAATTTTGCAGCCGTAAATTCAGAAATACAACACAGCGGTAACAATTATGGGCGGTTTTTTCGGAACTATCTCAACTCGCAGTTGCGTAAACGACTTGTTTTACGGAACCGACTACAACTCACATCTTGGCACCAAGCGTGCCGGTCTCGTAACATTCGACACCAAGCATGGTTTCACCCGTAGCATCCACTCATTAGAGCGTGACTATTTCCGTTCGCGCTTCGAGGACGAGCTCAATACCTTTCATGGTAACCAGGGACTGGGCATCATCAGCGATACCGATCCACAGCCCATCATCGTAAACAGCCATCTGGGCCGCTATGCCGTGGTGACTGTGGCCAAGATAAACAATCTCCGCGAGATAGCCGACGAGCTGCTGGAGCAGCGCATGCACCTGAGCGAGATGTCGGCCAACAACATCAACCAGACCGAACTCGTGGCCTTGCTCATCAACATGGGCAACACGTTCCAGGACGGCATCAACCGCGTCTACCAGAAAATTAAGGGGTCGTGCTCCATGCTCATCCTCACCGAGGACGGCATCATTGCCGCCCGTGACTTTCTCGGCCGTACGCCCATTGTCATTGGGCATAAAGACGAGCATCGCCTCTCGCCCATTGGCACCGACGACCATGTGGAGGCCTACGCCGTGAGCAGCGAGACCACCAGCTTCCCCAACCTGGGCTACAAGCCAGTGCGCGATGTGGGGCCGGGCGAGATTGTGCGTCTCAGGGCCGACGGTGTCGAGGTGATTCAGCCCGCCTTCAAGCGCTGTCAGATATGCTCGTTCCTGTGGGTCTACTACGGTTTTCCCGCCTCGTGCTACGAAGGCATCAATGCCGAGGCTGTGCGCGAGAGGAATGGCAAGATGATGGGTGAGAAAGACAATGTCGATGCCGACCTTGTGTGCGGCATCCCTGATTCGGGCGTGGGTATGGCCTTGGGCTATTCCGAAGGTTCGAAGATTCCCTACAAACGTGCCGTGCTGAAGTACACGCCTACATGGCCCCGCTCTTTCACTCCTGGCAGCCAGACACGCCGTGACCTCGTAGCCAAGATGAAGCTGATACCCAATGCGGCCTTGTTGAAAGACCAGCGTGTGGTGTTCTGCGACGATTCGATAGTGCGTGGCACCCAGCTGCGCGACAACGTGAAGGAGTTTTTCGACAACGGTGCCAAGGAAGTCCATGTGCGCATATCCTGTCCGCCACTGGTCTATGGCTGCCCTTTCATCGGTTTCACGTCGTCGAAGAGCGACTTGGAGCTTATCACCCGCCGCATTATACGCGACTTCGAAGGCGACGACAAGGCCAAGCTCGACCAGTATGCCCAGACCGACTCGCCCGAATATCAGCGCATGGTCGACGAGATAGCCCGTCGCCTGGGGCTTTCTTCGCTGAAGTTTGCCAAGCTCGAAGATCTCATTGCCTCCATCGGATTGCCTAAGAGCCAGGTGTGTACCCATTGTTTCGACGGTTCCAGCTACGACCGTCAGCAGGGCGAGGGCGAGTTCTTCGGATAGGCAAAGATATAAGAGAGAGTGAGTGTTCCCCTTCTAATTTACATATACCTTTTTATATACTCCAAACTCAGACCAGATGAAACCACAAGTAAGCATTATTATGGGTAGCACAAGCGACCTGCCCGTCATGGAGAAAGCCTGCCGACAGCTCGACGAGTTGCAAGTGCCGTTTGAAGTGAATGCCCTCTCTGCCCATCGCACTCCCGATGCCGTCGAGGCCTTTGCCAAGGGTGCCCGTGAGCGTGGCATTCGTGTAATCATTGCCGCTGCAGGCATGGCAGCCGCCCTGCCGGGGGTCATTGCTGCCAGCACCACATTGCCTGTCATCGGTGTGCCCATCAAGGGAATGCTCGACGGTCTCGATGCCCTGCTATCCATCGTACAGATGCCGCCGGGCATACCCGTGGCCACAGTGGGCGTGAACGGTGCCCAGAATGCTGCCATCCTTGCGGTGGAGATGCTTGCCTTGGCCGACGAGCCGCTGGCACAGCGCCTTGCCGCCTACAAGCTTGGCCTGAAAGAGAAAATCGAGAAGGCCAATAGCGAGCTGGCAGAGGTGAGCTATCAGTACAAGACAAACTAAAAGCACTATGCCTCCTGTACCACACCAGAATCATATTGTAATCGTATGGAAAGACCGAAACTGACCAAAGCCGGAGTACTCTCGGAAGTGCGCGACTATCTCGTGATAGCCATCGGCATGCTCAGCTACTGCATAGGGTGGGGCATCTTCCTGCTGCCCAACAGCATCACCACGGGCGGCGTGGCCGGTGTGTCGAGCATTCTCTACTGGGCCACGGGCATTCCTGTGCAGCTGAGCTATTTCGTCATCAACGGTGTGCTACTGCTCATAGCCCTTCGCATCCTGGGATTCCGCTTCTGCGTGAAGACTATCTATGCCGTGTCTATACTCACCATGAGCGTGGCCTTTGTCACCGAGAACTACGACGGCCATCTGCTCAACGACCAGCCCTTCATGGCGGCCATCATCGGTGCGGTGTTCTGTGGCTGCGGCGTGGGCCTGGGACTCTCGTCGAACGGTTCTACGGGCGGCACCGACATCATCGCCGCCATCATCAATAAGTACCGCGACATATCCCTTGGCCGCGTTATCATGCTCTGCGACGTGGTCATCATCACTTCGAGCTATCTGGTGCTCAAGGACTGGGAGAAAGTAATCTACGGCTATGTGGTGCTCTACGTCACCGCGTTCTGTATCGACCAAGTGGTCAACTCGCAGCGCTCGTCGGTGCAGTTCTTCATCATCAGCGACAAGTATCAGGAAATAGGAGCGCGCATCAACCGCGAACCCCACCGGGGCTGCACCGTCATCGACGCGCAGGGCTTCTATTCGGGCAAGGGCGTGAAGATGCTCTTCGTGCTGGCCAATCGCCGGCAAAGCGACCTCATCTTTCGCATTATCAACGACATAGACCCCCATGCCTTTGTTTCGCAGAGCGCTGTCATAGGTGTCTATGGAGAAGGCTTCGACCAGTTCAAGGTGAAACGGTCAAAGGCTGCAAAATCATGATACGCTATACGCATAAGGAAGAGCTATGGAACTCCTGGAGCCATGCCGGCGGCATAGCGCTGGGTGTCATTATCGGCACCGTCTTCCTCGTCATGACCATTGGCAGCCACAGCTCGTGGGCATCCGTGGGCGTGGCCCTCTATCTCTTCGGCATGCTGGGCAGCTATATTGCCTCGACGGTCTACCACGCCCTGCCGCTTCGTTCCAAATGGAAGCAGCGGCTGCGCCGCTGGGACCACGCCGCCATCTACTGGCACATTGCCGGCAGCTACTCTCCGCTCACGCTCATTGCCCTGCGTGAGCAAGGCTACTGGGGGTGGAGCCTCTTCACGTTCGTATGGGCCTGTGCCCTTGCCGGCACCATCGTGAGCTTCGTCAGACTGAAGGAGCACTCAAACGTCGAGACACTCTGTTTCGTGGGGATGGGCCTGAGCGTACTCGTGGCCTTCAAGCCGCTTGTCCACACCGTGTCGACGGCTGCCGTGGTGTGGATAGTGGCCGAGGGCGTGAGCTACATAACGGGTGCTGTGTTCTATTCGCTGAACAAGAAAAAATACATGCACTCCGTGTTCCACTTCTTTGTGCTGGCAGGGTCGGTGTGCCACATCATTGCCGTCTGGGACGTTCTTCTGCAGTATCTTTATTGAGTCCGCTTTCGTAAGATTTAACGCCATAATCGCACGATAATTGAAAAAAATGCTTACCTTTGTAGCCGAATGTTTAGCTTCAATACGTATAAAGAACATATGGAGCAGCGAGAGAAAAGCCAAGCTTGCCTGGACTTTTCCGAGATTCCCAACCAAAGCTCGCCTATCCGTTGCCTTTTGCGTTATCTGTTTTTTACGAAAAAATGACTACCTTTGAATAGTGAGACAAAAGAGTGACAATATGAGACAGGTTGTACACCTTATTTATATATGCGCCGTGCTGCTGATGCTGGCGGGTTGCGGCGACAGTAAGTCCGTGAGGCAGTTGCCGCATTTAGGCAACACGCCCTATCAGCAGGACACGATATTGGTGACTTACGCCACGAATCCTGAGCGGGCGCTGACGCTGCTCGACTCAGCGTTGCTGTTGGGCAATATCAGCGACTACCGCGGGCAGGTCATTCGTGCCAGGATCTATAGTAAATCGCTTGTGGAGCAACGTCAGGACTCGGCCATCCTGATTTGCAAGGAACTGCTCGGTCACGACTCCGTGCGCAACGACGCTGCG
>CAJONO010000028.1 GCA_905235905.1 uncultured Prevotella sp. | reverse complement strand
TTCGCTAAAGAGCGTACCTTTCTGGTCGATGGTGGCGGTGGCATAGGTAGTGCCGTCGGTCAGTGTGTTCGTCGTTCCTTCGGCCAGGGTGATGTAGAGCGATTTGCCGCACTGGTTATTGATGGCGGGTCCCTGGGAATTGGTGATGCTCACACCGTTGAGGGTGATGCCATACTTCTTCTGGCTATACACTGTCAGCGATCCGCTCGATGCCGTTCCGCTAAGTGTCAGCTCCATATATTTCTCGGAAGTCGACGTGATGACGACGTTGGCATTGTCGTTCTCGACTGTTACCGAATCGGTATTGCCAGAGAGTGTGGCTGAAGTGCCGCTAAAGACAATGCTGATAGATAGCGTGTCGGTCACCGACTTGTTGCCGTAAGTATCCAGAAAATAGTCCAAGCTGTATTGGTCGTCGTTGGTACAGGCTCCAAGCGCAATGGCTGTGAGCATGATGGCAAATAGTTTCTTCATGTGTGTGACTTAGAATTTGTATTTGTAACTGAGACCTATGAGATGGCTGTTCACTTCATAGTCGTCGTCATTGCTGTTCACGTTTTGGAAGCGGTAGGTCAGTTGGAACACATGCTTCTTCTGAATCTTGTAGTCGATACCCGCCTGATAGCGCATCTTCTGGATGCCGTCCCTATCGTTGAACATCTCTACATTGACGAAGGGGTCCAGCTTCCAATGGGGAATGTCGTAGCCGATAGCCAGCCTGCTGCGCAACACATGCTTGCCCTTGCCTTTTACCGACTGGAGGGTATAGTTAGAGAGAACATCGTCGCTGTCGTATTCGAACTTGTATTTCTGGTCTTTTACCTCGGGACGGTAAGTGTACTGCCACCGTTCACGCAAGGAGAACTTGAAGCGGTTCCAGTCGAGACTTCCCGTCAGGCTTATGTTGAAGCGATGGCGCATGCCCCAGTAACGGGGCGTCCACTTCTTCGGGTCGCCGGAGCTGTTGTAGGTCAGCTCTTCGGGGTTGTTGTCGTAGAGGAACGTATAGCCAGCGCTGGCCTTCAGCCCCTTCAGAATCTTGTATTCGGCACTGAGGCCTGCGCTCCAACGATCGACGGTCTTCGTGTTGTTGCGAGTGCGGAACTCGGCTTCGGCACTCATGTTCCACTTCCTTGATAGTTTCTTTTCGGCACCCAGCTCATACCACATGCCGAAATCGTTCTGTGCAAGGGCAGAGTTGAGCGACAGTTGGCATAGCAGTAATGCCAAGATGGTTCTCAGATTTCTCTCCATTGTGATTTTCTTACTTTGAATTGTCCGTCCACGTCGTTCGTATGGTCGGCATCGTAGGTCACGCGCAGTACCACAGAGTCTTTCAGGAAGTCGATGCCGCCCACCTCTATATTGAGTATGTTCAAGCTTGTTCGTTGCTCCAGGTCGGCAATGAGTTCCTGACGTTTTTCGGGTTTAATCAGCTCCACGCGGTCGTATTGTATCAGCTTTGTGGCGCGAGGATTGAATCGCTTCTCGCAGGCAATGATGGAAACAATGGTCAGCACGTCGACCACCACCAACTCGCCGAAGTCTTCAGCCATGGCGTGAACTACCGACAGGCAGACTATGAGGAAGAGGTAGGTCATTTCCCGAACAGGCATGGCATCAGTGCGGTAACGCATGATAGAGAAGATGCCGAACAAGCCTAAGCCTACGCCCATAGTGGCTTTGCCTCGATCCATGCCCATCATGAAGTAGACCAAGAAGAAGATGGCTACGGTCATGAGCATGAACGTGAAGTAGAAGTCGTTACGGTGGCTCTTGCGATAGTAGAAGAAGTGTATGACGCCCCAGTTGACGACGATGCAGATGAAAAACCTCAACAGCGTACCACTGAATCCTGCTGAAAATAAACTCAATAAATCCATAGTTTCAAAATTTTTTTTTATTAATAAATGTCATGTAGTTAGATGTTCGCGATTAATATCTTCTCAACGTCATGAAGCTTGGGCTTGAAGCGGTTCACTTGCAGTTGATCGTTGGTCATGGCTGCTCCCATGCAGTATTTGCTGAAGCCGTGGGGATGGATGCGCAGCTGGCGAAGCATTTCGAGTACGGGCGAGAAGACAAGGCCGTCGCGCTTCAGTTCGATAATCACCAGATCGCCCATGTTCTTCGACTGGTTGGTCACCACATTGTTGAACTGCAAGTCGGTGTCGATGGTGAGTCGCTCGGTCTTGGCACGGTTCACGAGAGTGATGCGGTGGAAGTAATTGTGCATGTGGGGTATCAGGTCGTCGACGTCGAAATGCAGATGGCTTCTGAGAAACACGCGCTTTGCTTCGTCGTGCAAGTCCATGTCGCTCACCTCGATACGTTTCTTTTTCGTTCGCCCGTGATTGTTCTTGGTCTTTACCTCCATGAACTGTAGGTTCGAACTCACATAGGTGCGGAAACGTATTTTCTGGCGGTTGGTATGGCCGCATTGATGCTCTTGATACATGCCAAACGAGCGTGTGTCGAAATAGGTAGTGTCATAGAGCATATTCCGTTCGCCGTCTATCTCTTGGGCGAAATAGTCGTCGTGAGCCATTTCGAGCAGTCTCATGAGTTGGGGCAGCGTGGTGACGAACTTTGTATCAGTGCGGTTCATCAGTTTCACGCTGCTCATTTCAGCCAATGTGATGGGGGCGAAGGTTTCGATTAGTTTTTGCATCTTGGTAAAAATTTGCTACAAAATTAATATATTATTTGTTACCTTACAAACTTTTTCAGTCAAAATGTCATTTTTTTCAGTAAAAAGCTTTAGAACGAGTGCCTTGCTCAGTTTCATTGACTACCTTATCCGCTCACCGTGAACACATCAGTCTGCCTCGGCAAGTGGGGGAGTTACTTGCGTATTTTGCTAAAGAATGTTAATCCAAAAACTTTTTTGCGAACTTATTGCATGAATTCGATAAAAGTTTGTACCTTTGCACCCGCAATCAGAAAAGCGACTTTTGGTGCGTTAGTTCAGTAGGTTAGAATGCCTGCCTGTCACGCAGGAGGTCACGAGTTCGAATCTCGTACGCACCGCAAGTCAATGAAAAGCTGAGAGGCACGGTTTGGTGCGTTAGTTCAGTAGGTTAGAATGCCTGCCTGTCACGCAGGAGGTCACGAGTTCGAATCTCGTACGCACCGCTTCAAGAAAAGAGAACTACGGTTCTCTTTTCTTGTTTTTGTGAAACTAAAATCGTGGCCTATCATAAAAAAAAGCAAAATATTACATTTTTTATCAGCCATTTCAATAAAAATTCGTATATTTGCACCCATTATTGCAATAAGAGACAAAACGAATGGAATTTACTGCCAAACAAATTGCCGATTTAATCGGTGGGCGAGTGGAGGGAGACGAGAACGCCACCGTCCACAATTTCGCTAAAATTGAAGAAGGACAGGAAGGTGCAATCTCTTTCCTTTCTAATCCTAAATATACTCATTTTATTTATGAGACCAAATCGTCGATTGTGCTTGTCAACGACGATTTGAAATTGGAAAAGGAGGTGCATCCCACGCTTATCCGTGTGAAGAACGCATACGAGGCAGTGGCCAAGCTGCTTCAGGTATATCAGTCAATGCAGCCGAAGAAAACGGGTATTGACCCAACGGCAGTCGTTGCCAGAAGTGCCAAGGTTTCCGAGAATGCCTATATTGGTGCCTATGCCGTTGTGGGCGAGGGGGCCGTTGTTGGCGACGGTTCTCAGGTCTATCCTCACGTGGTCATTGGCGACGGTGTGACAATCGGGGAAAGGACGATCCTCTATCCCAACGTGACTATTTATCAAGGTTGCCAGATTGGTTCTGGTGTGACCATCCATGCAGGAAGCGTGATTGGTGCCGACGGTTTCGGCTTCGCTCCGAATCAGGACGGTTACGATAAGATTCCACAGATAGGCGTAGTGATTATTGAGGACAATGTAGAGATAGGTGCCAACACATGCATCGACCGCTCGACGATGGGACAGACCGTCATTCGCAAGGGCGTGAAGCTCGACAACCTGATTCAGGTGGCTCACAATTGCGAGATAGGCGAAAACACTGTGATGTCGGCACAAGTTGGCTTGGCCGGCTCTACCAAGATTGGCTCTTGGTGCATGGTGGGCGGTCAGGCCGGATTTGCCGGACATATCAATGTGGCCGACAAGACCTTCGTTGGGGCCCAGTGTGGTGTCATTGGCGATACGAAGGGCAATGGTGAGCAGCTTATCGGCTCGCCCGCCATGGATCCAAAGGTCTATTTCAAAGGCATGGCCATCTTGCGACGTCTGCCCGACATGTACAAGGAACTCGGCGCCTTGCGAAAGGAAGTTGAAGAGTTGAAAAAGAATAAGTTGTAAATCCGTAAATCGTTAATGTATATGATAAAACAAAAAACCCTGAAAGGCAGTTTCTCGCTTTGCGGAAAGGGCCTTCATACAGGATTGAGCCTCACGGTAACATTCAATCCAGCTCCAGAGAACCACGGTTATAAGTTCCAGCGCATTGACTTGGAGGGCATGCCCGTTATTGAGGGAATTGCCGAGAACGTGGTCGACACACAGCGTGGAACGGTGTTGGGAAAAGGCGATGTGCGCGTGTCGACTGTCGAACATGCTCTTTCTGCTCTCTATGCCCTCGGTGTCGACAACTGCCTCATTCAGGTCAATGGTCCTGAACTGCCCATTCTCGATGGTTCGGCCGTCCAGTATGTGAACAAGATTCAGGAGATAGGCAAGGAAGAGCAGAACGCTCCAAAAGATTGGTATGTCATTCGCAAGAAGATTGAGGTAAAGGACGAGGCCAGTGGCTCTTGCATTACCATTCTGCCCGATGAGGAAATGTCGCTTACGACCATGTGCTCGTTTGAGTCGAAGTTCATCAATTCCCAGTTTGCCACCCTCGACGACATCACTAAGTATGCCACCGATATTGCCCCCGCACGAACCTTTGTTTTCGTGCGCGACATAGAGCCGCTTCTACAGGCAAACCTTATTAAGGGTGGCGACTTGGACAATGCCATTGTCATCTATGAGCGCCAGACCACTCAGGAGCGCCTCGACATGCTTTCCGACATGCTCCACGTGGAGCATCGCGATGCCAACGAGCTGGGTTACGTGCAACACAAGCCGTTGGTCTGGGAGAACGAGTGTACCCGTCACAAGCTGCTCGATGTGATTGGCGATATGGCCCTCATCGGCAAGCCCATCAAAGGTCGCATCATTGCCACCAGACCAGGCCATACTATTAATAATAGGTTCGCACGCGAGATTCGGAAGGAAATTCGCAAGCATGAGATTCAGGCTCCTGCCTACGATCCTAACGAGGAGCCGGTGATGGATGTGAATCGCATCCGCGAGCTGCTTCCGCATCGCTACCCCATGCAGCTGGTCGACAAGGTAATCTCACTGGGTCCCACCAGCATTGTCGGTGTGAAGAATATCACAAGCAATGAGCCTTTCTTCACTGGCCATTTTCCGCAGGAGCCCGTCATGCCCGGTGTGTTGCAGATAGAGGCGATGGCTCAAGTGGGCGGCTTGCTGGTGTT
The DNA here is from genome assembly GCA_905235905.1 of uncultured Prevotella sp. GTDB lineage: Bacteria > Bacteroidota > Bacteroidia > Bacteroidales > Bacteroidaceae > Prevotella. Next base: position 9,307 of record CAJONO010000028.1, on the reverse strand, counting down.
GAACAGTGTTGAGGAGCCAGAGCGCTGGAGCACCTATTTCATGAAGATTGATGCCGTGAAGTTCCGCCAGAAGGTGGTGCCCGGCGATACGCTTCTGTTCAAAGTCGATTTGCTGGCTCCGTTGCGCCACGGCATTTCTTCCATGAGGGGCTATGCCTTCGTGGGCGACCACGTGGTGAGTGAGGCCACTTTCACTGCTCAGATTGTAAAGAATAAATAAGTTCGAAATGCCGAAATATCGAAATTTCGAAATACCGATATTACGAAATAACGAAAATCAGAGAAAAAGAGAAAAGAATGAATCAGATACATCCATTAGCCGTCGTCGACCCTGAGGCAAAGCTGGGCGATAACAACGTGATTGGTCCGTTCTGTGTCATCGACAAGAACGTGGTCATTGGCGACAACAACAAGCTCTATAACAGCGTGACCATACACACGGGTGCCCGCATCGGAAACGGGAATGAGTTCTTCCCTGGTGCCTCCATCTCCACCAAGCCGCAGGATTTGAAGTTTCGCGGCGAGGAGACTACCTGCGAGGTGGGCGACAACAACTCTATCCGCGAGAATGTAACCATCAGCCGTGGTACTGCCTCAAGGGGAAAGACCGTTGTCGGTTCGGGCAACCTGCTCATGGAGAACATGCATATTGCCCATGATTGCGTGATAGGCAACGGTTGTATTATCGGTAACTCGACGAAGTTTGCTGGCGAGGTGGAGGTCGATGACAATGCCATCATCTCGGCCGAGGTTCTCTTCCATCAGTTCATCCGTGTGGGTGGCTATGTCATGATTCAGGGGGGCAGCCGCACCAGTCAGGACATTCCCCCGTATATTATTGCTGGTAAGGAGCCCATCCGCTTTGCGGGGGTCAACCTCATTGGTTTGCGTCGCCGTGGTTTTAGCAACGAGACCATCGAGCAGATACACGATGCCTACCGCATTATCTATGCCCGGGGCATTCTGAAGGATGGCGTGGCCGAGGCTCGGGCAAAGTATCCCGACTCGAAGGAGGTAGAGTATATCTGCTCGTTCTTCGATACTTCAAAACGAGGGGTTATCAGGTGAATCTGCGATTTGACGATTAACTATTTACGATTTAATCGGATTGAAAACGCTTATCGTCATCACTGGTCCCACAGCTGTCGGCAAGACGGCGCTTTGCCTGAAACTGGCCAGGCATTATGACGTGCCTGTTATCAATGCAGATTCACGGCAGATATTCCGTGAATTGAAGATAGGAACGGCCGCACCTACCGATGCTGAACTGCGGCAGGTGCGCCATTATTTTGTGGGTACGTTGGGATTGGGCGACTACTATAGTGCTTCCATCTATGAGCAACAGGTGCTGACATTGCTCGATGAGTTGTTCGAAAAGAACAACATTGCCTTGATGTGTGGCGGTAGCATGATGTATATCGATGCTGTCTGCAATGGCATCGATGATATTCCGACGGTCGATGACACGACTCGCGAAATGCTGAAGCACCGACTGGCAGTCGAGGGATTGGAAAGTCTCTGCGAGCAGTTGCGCCAACTGGATCCTGAGCACTACGCCATTGTCGACAAGCGCAATCCTCGTCGAGTGGTTCATGCCTTGGAAATCTGTCTGATGACAGGTAAGACCTATACCTCGTTCCGCAAGAACGAGCGTAAGAACCGACCGTTCCGTATCGTGAAGATTGGACTCAATCTTCCTCGTGAGGAACTTTATGAGCGCATTAATCGTCGCGTCGATCAGATGATGGCCGATGGCTTGTTAGAAGAAGCCCGAGGTCTCTATCAGAAACGTTCGCTCAATGCCCTTAACACGGTGGGCTATAAGGAAATGTTTGCCTACCTCGATGGCACATGGACGTTCGACGAGGCTGTGGAACGAATGAAAGGCAACACCCGACGCTATGCCCGCAAGCAGCTCACGTGGTTCAAGCGCGACCCGCAGATGGCTTGGTTTGCCCCAACCGACACAGAGAGAATTATTAACTATATATCATCTCATGGCCAATAACAAGACAATCTTAACTGTACTGTATGCGCCACTGTTGCTGACAGGCCGTGCCTTTGCTGCACTTTGGCGCGGATATAAGTGGTTCTTCAAGGGGCGCCCATGGTATGTCAAACTGTTCTCCACAATTGCCACGCTCGTGCTGCTCTTCGTGTCCTATCTGCTGGCAGTCGACAATAATTTCCTCTGGCTCTTTGGCAAGTCGCCATCCATGCACACGGTGAAGAACACCCGGCCGGCGCAAGCCTCTGAAATATTCAGTGCCGATAGCGTACTGATTGGCAAGTTCTTCAGTGAGAACCGTACGCCTGTGAAGTATGACGAGGTAAACCCTGTGTTCTGGCAGGCACTCATCGATACCGAGGACGAGCGTTTCTATCATCATCACGGCATCGACTTTCCCGCTTTTGCCGCCGCACTGAAAGACTACGTCGTTCACCACGATGCCCGTGGTGCCTCGACCATTACGCAGCAGTTAGCCAAGAACCTCTTCCGGGTGCGCACTGAATACAGCACGGGCTTGTTAGGCAACGTGCCTGGCCTAAAGATGCTCATTCTGAAGAGCAAGGAGTGGATTACGGCCTTGAAGCTGGAGTGGAACTTCAGCAAGAAGCAGATACTGACCATGTATGCCAATACGGTGGACTTTGGCAGTAACTCATTTGGCATCAAGACCGCCTGCAACACCTATTTCGGCATATCGCCCAAAGACCTCACACCCGACCAGGCCGCCATCCTTGTGGGTATGCTCAAGGCCACCACTTATTACAATCCGCGTCTGCATCCCGACAACAGTAAGAAGCGCCGCAACGTGGTGCTCGGCCTGATGCGTTCCCATCATCATATTGATGAAGCACAATACGATTCGCTCACACAGAAGGACATACGCCTCGACTTCAGCGTAGAGAATGCCTACGACGGACAGGCCATTTACTTCCGTGAGCAGTTAGACAACTATCTTAGCGATTGGTGCAAGGCAACGGGCTTCGACCTCTATACCGACGGCTTGAAAATCTATACCACCGTCGATACCCGCATGCAGCGCTATGCCGAAGAGGCGGCATGGAGCCAGATGAAGATTCTTCAGAAGCGCTTCAACGACCACTGGGGACGCACCAATCCCTGGCAGGACGAGCGGCATCGGGAAATACCCAATTTCATTGAGAACATTGCCCGCAGGCAGAAATGTTTCAAGGCATTGGAACGGCGTTTCCCCGACCAGCCGGATTCCGTTTGGTTCTACATGAACCAGCCACACCCCGTGAAGCTTTTCAGCTATGATGGCGTCTACGAGACAGAGATGTCGTCGATGGACAGCATTCGCTATATGGAGCACTTTATGCATTGCGGCATGGTGGCCATGGAGCCGCAGACTGGACATGTGAAGGCCTGGGTGGGCGACATCGACTTCGCTACATGGAAGTATGACAAGGTCATGGCCATGCGGCAGCCCGGCTCTACGTTCAAGCTCTTTGTCTATGCCGAGGCCATGAACCAGGGTCTGACGCCTTGCGACCGCCGCGACGATGCCTATTATGCCATGAAGGTGTGGGATGCCGAGCAGAAGAAAGAAGTGACGTGGGCGCCTACCAATGCCAACGGCTATTTCTATAACACCAGCGTCTATCTGAAGTCGGCCTTTGCCCAGAGCATCAATTCGGTGGCCGTGCGCTTAGGCCAGGAGGTGGGCATCGACCGTGTGGCCCGAACGGCTCACAAGATGGGCATCAAGAGCAAACTCGACGAGACACCTTCGCTGTCGTTGGGCTCGAGCGACGTGAACCTTCTTGAGCTGGTCAACAGCTATGCCACGGTGGTCAACGACGGCAAGTATCGTCCGGCAGTGCTCGTCACCCGTATTCTCGACCGCGACGGCGACGAGGTCTATAAGGCCCCCGACGAGGAGCAACAGGCACTGTCCTATCGCAGTGCGTTCTACATGCAGCGCATGTTGGTTGCCGGCATGCACGAGCCGGGTGGCACGAGCATGAACCTATGGTCGTTTGTGAGAAACTTCCCTGATTGTGAGTTCGGAGGCAAGACGGGTACGTCGAACAATCATTCCGATGCCTGGTTCGTGGGCGTCAATCCCAAGCTTGTTTGTGGCGCATGGTTTGGTGGCGAGTATCGTGCCATACATTTCCGCACCGGTCAGTTGGGTCAGGGCAGCCGTACGGCTCTTCCCATTTGTGGTGCCTTCTTCCAGTCGCTGCTCAGCGACCCGCAGTTCAGGCATTATCGGGGCAGGTTTGCCCCACTGCAAGATCCCGACATCAGACCGTCGTCATACCAGTGCCAGGGCTTCTACTATAATCCCAATGACAGCATCGTGCGCGACAGTGTCAGCAATAACGAAAGTGAGAAGACTGAAACCAATCTTCCCACCCCGTTGGAATGATTCCCGTTCACTTTGATGTTTCGAATTTCTCCCGCTGTTCCAGAAACTCGCTTACCTGCTCCTGAGTGCTTCGGGTCACGGCAATGCGGCCTGAGCGTGTGTACTGAAGCACACAGCCGAAGGCATCGAGCGCCCTGTAGAGGCTCAGAATGTCCTCCGTCTTGCCGCTCTTCATCACAATGACATAGGTGGGATTCACCTCCGAGATATGGGCATCGTGGCGGCGTATGGCCTTTGAAATCTCAGGATTGGCCAGCACAATGTCGGTAGCCAGCTTGTAGAGGCCCGTCTCTCGTATGAACAGCTCGTCGTCGGTGAAATAGGTAGCCTTGACAACGTCGATCTTCTTCTCTATCTGCCGTGTGATCTTCACCACCTGGTCGTCGTAGCACCATGCAGTGATGGTGTACTTGTGTACCCCCGGTATGCTCGATGCCGAGACGTTCAGGCTTTCAATGTTTACCTGACGGCGGGTGAAGACAGCGGTAATCTGATTCAGTATACCGGCAATGTTCTCCGAATAAACCAATAGCGTGTATAGCTTTTTCTCCTGTTCTTCCATTGTCTTTAATCTTCAGTTTCCAGTTGCATTTCGTTGACACTCTTTCCCGGGGCCGTCATAGGCATCACGTCGGCATCTTCCTTGATGACGCATTCCAGGATAAACGGCCCCTTCGTGGCCAGCATCTCTGCTACGCCATCGGCCAGATCCTTGCGGTCGGCCAGCCTGCGGTAGGGCAGCGAGTAGGCCTTGGCAATCAGCTCATACTGCGGATTGAGCATAGGCGTGAACGAGCGGCGGTGCTCCCAGAACATGTCCTGCCACTGGCGCACGTTGCCTAAATAGTTGTTGTTCAGCAGAATCATCTTCACGGGGGTCTGCTGCTCCATGATGGTGCCCAGCTCCTGCAGGTTCATCTGGAAACCACCGTCGCCGCAGAACATGCAGACGGTGCGCTCTGGAGCACCCATCGTGGCGCCAATGGCTGCCGGCATGCCGAACCCCATAGTGCCCAAGCCGCCGCTGGTGACGATAGAACGCTTCTTGTTGTAGTGGAAGTAGCGGGCTGAGAGCATCTGGTTCTGGCCCACATCGGTCACCAGTACGGCATCGCCCTTCGTCTGCTCGGCCACGACATTTACCACCTCGCCCATGAGCAACGGCCCGTCTTTAGGATGGATGGCTGGCTCGATGACCTTGCGCCGCTCTTCTTCAGCATAGGCATCGAACGAGTCTATCCACTCCCGGTGGCTGCGCTTCTTCAGCAGCCGGGTAATGGCGGGCAGCGTCACCTTGCAGTCGCCAATCACGGGCACGTCGGCCTTGATACACTTGTCTATCTCGGCCTTGTCAATGTCTAAATGTATAATCTTTGCCTGGCGGGCGTATGTTGAGGGTAGTCCTGTCACACGGTCGCTGAATCGCATGCCGATGGCGATAATCACGTCGGCCTCCTGCGTCTTCATGTTCAGCGAGTACTGGCCGTGCATGCCCAGCATGCCCTTGTTCAGTGGGTGTCTCGACGAGAGTGCCGACAAGCCGAGCAGCGTCCGTCCTACGGGAATGTCGGCCTTTTCAATGAGTTCCACCAGTTCGTTGTGGGCACCTGCCAGTTCTACGCCCTGTCCCACCAAGGCCAGTGGTCTCTCGGCATCGTTCAGCAGGCGGGCAGCCTCGGCAATGGCTTTCTCGTCGGGGGTAGGGTAGGGCACATAGCTGCGCACGAAGTCCACATGGGCAGGCCCCGACCATTCACAAGTGTGCGTCTGGGCGTTTTTGGGAAAGTCGAGCACCACAGGGCCGGGGCGTCCCGAACGGGCAATATAGAAAGCGCGGCTTACGGCCCACGCCACATCGTCGGCATGGCGAATTTGGTAGCTCCACTTCGAGATGGGCTGTGCAACGCCTACGAGGTCTACCTCCTGGAAGGCATCAGTGCCCAGGGCGCCGATGCCCACCTGTCCGGCAATGACCACGATGGGGGTAGAGTCGAGCATGGCATCGGCCACGCCTGTCAGCGTGTTCGTGGCACCAGGGCCGCTGGTCACAATGGCCACGCCCACCTCACCGCTCACCCGGGCATAGCCCTGGGCGGCATGAACGGCACCCTGCTCATGGCGCACAAGCACATGGCGGAAAATGGGATTGTCGCCACGCGTATAGTCGTAGAGTGAGTCGTAGACGGGCATGATGCTGCCGCCTGGATAGCCGAAAATGGTCTTCACGCCCTCGGCTTGCAAGGCGCGCATCAGCGCTTCGCGACCCGTTATCAGTTCTTTCGCCTCGTTAAGTCTTTTCTTCTCCATTTCTTTTGTGAATTCTCAAAAAACGCTGCAAAGTTACAAATTAATTCTGTATTCACCAAATATTTTCGCAGAATGACATCAGAACAAGGCCCAATGTTCCTATTGATGCATGTCGATGCGTGAATGAAACATAGGCAGGGGATTGATATTACGAACACGAATCTCACGAATCTGACGAATTATATTTCACACAGATCCCACGAATCTGACGAATTATATTTCACACAGAATCCACGAATCTCACAGATGGTTGGTTGCGCTTATCTTCTACATGTCTTCTACATGCCTTTCTGTCGAATAAGTAAATTTTCCTGTAATTATTTGGCCATTACAAAATATCTCCGTACCTTTGCATCCGTGTTTCTGCGGAGGCACAACTTTTTGATGCTCAATTCCCGATCTAAACTGCTACACGAAAAGGATAAAGAGCAAAATACAACTCATTGGAGTATGCGCTATTGTGCGTAGACTTCATTTTACGAGTTGTATAGGTTGTAGCAGACCTTGATCGGGAGTATGATGGGGTCTGCGCTTTTCTTATATATAATAAGGTGTGTTAGTACAGGCTTCCCATTTGAATGAAGCAAACAACATAATATTAACCAATTCATAAAAACAAAATGAAAAAACTATTACAATTAAAAACAATGCTCCTGCTATGCGCCCTCATGGCAGGGAGTTTGAACGCGTGGGCAACGGAAACCACAACTACTTGTACATTTTCTTCCAAAGCATGGGATGCTGATAATGGAGGTACTTGGACATCAGGAAAGGAAGGCAATCAGCTGACTTCAGGTAGGGGAGTGCAAGTAACAACAGGTGCTACAGGAGCTAATGGTACCTCTGGCGACTCTTTTGAGAACGTCTCAAAAATCATAGTAACTTATAGTACTAATGCTTCAAAAGGAAAAGGAACAATAAAAGTTCAAGTTGGTAGCGGAACAGAGCAATCATATAGCATAACATCTGCTGTGGGTACTACCGACAAAACCCAACAATTCAATTTTTCTCCTACAGAAACGGGTAAAGTTAAGATTACCGTTGATTGCACTGAAAATTCCATCTATATTAAAAGCGTAGCAATTACTTGCAATACAGCAAGTGGTGGTGATACCCCTGCCACCACTGTCTTTGCTCCAGTCTTTGACCCTGTGGGTGGCACATATACTTCTGTACAAAGTGTCGGTATTACATGTGAAACTGAGGGCGCTACGATTCATTATACCACAAACGGAGAAGAACCGACGGAGAGCGACGCCACCTATTCTTCCGCTGTTTCTATTACCACGTCTGGAACGGTTTTGAAGGCCAAGGCATTTAAGGACGGAATGACGGCTTCATCTGTATCTTCAGCCACTTATACCATTAAACCGAATGCACCGACAGTTACTGGAGGAACCTCAGTGACCATCAGTGGCGACGACGGTCTGACGTTCTATTATACCATTGACGGCTCGGCCCCGACAAGCAGTAGCACTGAATATACTGAAACCTTTATCCCAACAGATGGGGTTACTGTAAAAGCTATTGCATACGATGCCTATGGCAACAGCAGTGCTGTTGCATCATTGAAATTCAAGTCTATGCCTTTAAGTCCCAAGAATTACAACAGCAATTATTATGTGAAGGTGACAGATGTCAGCCTGTTGGAGAATGGCGATGCTGTGCTGATTGTCAATGAAAGTGCTAATGTGGCACTTGGCCCTCAGAGTGGAAACAACTGTCCTGGTAAAGATATAACTATTTCTGACGGAGTGATTACTAATAAGGGGGATGCTCAGAAACTTGTGCTTGTAAAGAAAACGGAGAAAATTGACAACGCTGATACGGAAGTGTTCTATTTCTATACTGGCAATGCCTATTTGTATGCAGCTTCAAGTAGTAAAAACTATCTCAAATCTGAAAATATCCCTGACGATGATAACAATGCGAGGGCAACGGTCAGTTTTTCCAGTGGTAATGCTGTCGTTACTTTCACTGGCACTTATACACATAATGTGGTGATGTTCAATCCCAACAACGGAAGTCCCCTCTTTAGTTGTTATACATCAACACAAACGGGTATGGAGAACATTCAGATTTATAAGGAAGTTCCGACTGCAACGATTTCCATTAACGAAGCTTGCACTGATGGAGCAGGTAATTATTTCGCCACATACAGTAATAGCAGTGCATTTGTTGTACCTTCTGGCCTAACAGTTTCAGAAGTACTTGTTGACAAAAAAGAATTGCTATTAGAGAATTATGATGAAGGCGACATCGTCCCTGCCAATACGGGTGTGCTGGTTTCTGCAACCTCGGCTGGCAACAAGACTGTTGTATTGTCAAGTGAAGCAGGCACTTCTAAGCTGGGCGACGACAACTGCCTTCGCGCCTCTGGCTCTGGCATCACTGCCTCTGAAATGTCTGCGGCTGATGCAGGCTGCAAGTTCTACCGCCTGACGATGCACAACGGAACGGACATTGGCTTCTGGTGGGGTGCTGCCGACGGTGCCGCTTTCGATATTGCAGCCAACAAGGCTTACTTAGCTGTGCCTACGGCTGATGCCGCCCGTATTCAGGCCTTCTGGTTTGAGGACGAGGTGAATGGTATTGAC
>CAJONO010000027.1 GCA_905235905.1 uncultured Prevotella sp. | reverse complement strand
TTGCCCAGCAGCTTCTCGACATAGTCGCTCGTGCCCTCGCCCGTGAGAAACTCGCCCGTCGATATGTCGAGGAAAGCCACGCCACAGGCACTACGCCCGAAGTCGACGGCCGCCAGGAAGTTGTTCTCCTTGTAGTTCAGCACGTTGTCGGTCATGGCCACGCCGGGCGTCACCAGCTCGGTAATGCCGCGCTTCACCAGCTTCTTCGTGAGCTTCGGGTCTTCCAGCTGGTCGCAGATGGCCACGCGCTTGCCGGCACGTATGAGCTTCGGCAGATAGGTGTCGAGGGCATGGTGGGGAAAGCCCGCCATCTCATCGCCCTTGTTATAGCCGTTGTTGCGCTTGGTGAGCGTGATGCCCAGGATGCGCGAGGCAATGACGGCATCGTCGCAGTAGGTCTCGTAGAAATCGCCGCAACGAAACAGCAGCACCGCGTCGGGATGCTTCTTCTTCAGGTCGAAAAACTGCTGCATCATGGGTGTCAGCTGCCCGTCTTTTTTTGCCATAGCTCACTTAAAAAGTTCTTTATTCAACGAAGGTGCAATTCAATATCAATTCCATCGCAATCAAGCATCAATTCCATCGCAATCAAGCATCAATTCCATCGCAATCAGGCATCAATTCCGACGCAATCAAACATCAATTCCGACGCAATCAGGCATCCGTCAGACGGCTGTTTGGCATCGGTTAGTGTGCAATTGAATATGAAATGCGGTGCAAAGATACACATTTTTTCTTAATTTTCAGGCCGAATTGTTGGCGAATTCAAAAAGTTTACGTAGATTTGCACTTTGAATCAAGAACAAAAGCAAAATATATGACTTTTACAGAACATGCCAACAGCATTTTCAGACAGGTAATCGACGACTATCACCTGACAGACAATGTAGACGCCACCATCAACAATCCCTACAGCCGCGACTCCATTGACTATCACCTGTACATGAAATGCTGGATAGACACGGTGCAATGGCACTACGAAGACCTGATTCGCGACCCGCACATCGACCCCTCGGAAGCACTGGGACTGAAGCGGCGCATAGACCATTCGAATCAGGACCGCACCGACCTGGTAGAGGAGATTGACACCTACTTCCTGAAGAAGTACGGCGACGTACAGCCCCTGCCCGACGCCCGTCTGAACACGGAGAGCCCCGCCTGGGCCGTCGACCGCCTCTCGATCCTGGCGCTGAAGATCTTCCACATGCAAGAGCAAGTGGCGCGCCAGGACGCAAGCCCCGACCACCGCAACAGGTGCCAGCTGAAGCTCGACGTGCTGATGGAACAGCAGAAAGACCTGTCGGAGGCCATCGACCAGCTGCTCGACGACTACGAGGCCGGAAGGAAGGTGATGAAGGTCTACCGGCAAATGAAGATGTATAACGACCCCAGCACCAATCCGGTGCTCTACAAGAAAGCTTAGGCCACCGCAAGCACGGCAGGGAAGCCTGCCAGCCGGCGGTCAACGAATAATCATCATGAAGAAAGAACACATCCTTGTCATACGCTTCTCGGCACTGGGCGACGTGGCCATGACCGTGCCCGTCGTCTGGGCACTCGCCCGCCAATATCCCGAAGTGCGCATCACCGTGCTCAGCCGTCCCATGGCGCGTCCTTTCTTCGACAGTCTCGCCCCGAACATCAACTTCATGGAGGCCGACCTGAAGGGCGAATACCACGGTCTGAAGGGCCTCAACGCCCTCTACCGCCGCCTCACCGCCAAGCAGTTCACGGCCATTGCCGACCTTCACAACGTGATTCGCAGCGACTATCTGCGACTGCGCTTCAGCCTGGGCCACTACCGCGTGGAGCACATAGACAAGCACCGCCACCGCCGGCGCAAACTGGTGGCCCCGACAGCGAAGAAGGTGTTCAAGCCACTGCCCTCGTCGTTCGAAAACTACCTCGACGTGTTCAGTCGGCTGGGCTTCCCCATCAAGCCGGAGAACCTCTGCTTCCGCTCGCTCTTCCCACCCGAAGGCGGCAACCTCGACCTGCTGCCCCCGGCCATTGGCCACAAAGCGGCTGGCGAACAGTGGATAGGCATAGCCCCCACCGCCGCCCATACTGGCAAGATATACCCATTGGAGAAGATGGAGCAGGTCATCGACCTGCTGACGGGGAAATACCCACACATGCGCATCTTCCTCTTCGGACGGGGCGAACGCGAAGACAAGCTCTTCCCGCAATGGTCGGAACACAGGCCGCAGTGCCTCACCGTCGGCCAGCACACGGAGAACATGTCACAGGAACTGATTCTCATGAGCCACCTCGATGCAATGGTGTCGATGGACTCGGCCAACATGCACCTGGCATCGCTCACCGCCACGCCCGTGGTGAGCATCTGGGGAGCTACCCATCCCTACGCCGGCTTCATGGGGTGGGGGCAGAACGAGGACAACGCACTGCAGACAGAGCTCGAATGCCGGCCCTGCAGCATCTACGGACAGAAGCCCTGCCAGCGCGGCGACTATGCCTGTCTGACGGGCATCACTCCAGAAATGATCGTTGAGAAAATAACCCGAATATTAACTAAAAACCAACAGCAATGATGAAAAAGTATGTTTGCGACGTATGCGGATACGTGTATGACCCCGAAGTAGGCGACCCCGACAGCGGCATTGCCCCCGGCACCGCCTTTGAAGACATTCCTGACGACTGGGTGTGCCCCATCTGCGGGGTAGGGAAGAGCGACTTCTCTGAGGAGTAGGCCCCTTTCCTTTTGCCGCCATGAATGGCGGCGCACAGGAACAAACAAAGGGCCAACAGCAGCCCCCACAAGGACAAGCAAAGGGCCAAAATGATTGACGACCCACAACGACAGGAAAACACCTGTTGTTGTGGGTCGCCATTCATGGCGACTACAGCTCCTCGCAGATGCGACGCGCATACTCATTGAGCATGAGGCAGCAGTCGCGATGAAGGGGCACGGGCCGGTTGCTGTAGGCAAAGGGCGACAACCAAAGCATCCGCCCTTCGGCACAGGCATCAAAATAATGACCGGGAGGCTTCTGCAACTGGTGGAAGCCTTTCTTCATAAGGAGAATGAGGGAATGGCCAGCCTCGAAGGCCGCCCGCATGATGATGCGTTCGCCAGGACTGATGCTCGGCGACACCAATACCGCCCCCTCGGCGGCACGAGCCAGGAAAAAGACCTTCCGCTCCTCTATCTGTTCGGGCGTGAGCCTGCGCGAACACTGCACCTGTAACCGCTCCGGCTTCCGTAGCAAAAACATGTTGCCCATGGAAGAGAAGGTGGTGCCCAGTAGGGACATTGCCGTAGTCACCCTAAACAAGTCGGGATGAGTCCGCTTCATGGCCAGACGGTAGGGATTGTCATGCAGATAGTCTATCCAGCGATTCAGCTGCCCCTCTTCCCTAAGGATGCGGTCGTTATAGCCGGCAGACCAGAGCGTGGCGGTGTCGTCGCCCGTCAGACGGCGATAGTCCTTCGTGCAGCCCTGCTTGAACCCCCTGACAACCTGCCCCATGTGTACCGACAGTTGCTCCTTGATGAAGAGAATGCCATGAAAATGGTCGGGCATGAGACAGGTGGCAATAATCATCACCTGAGAATAGAAACGGGGAATGCCCATCCACTGGCTGATGACTGCCTGACCAATAGGCGAAGGGACAATCGTAGGCTGGTCGATGCCTCCCTCCAGACGGCCCAACACCGGACGGCGCTCATGCGTGGTTATGGTGATGAGGTAGATGCGCCGCGACTTATAGTCATGGTAGTCGCTGCGGCGCAGCATGGAAGGACGGGTAGGGCCGGCATAGAAGGCTTTCTTTTGTTTTCTTTCAAATTGTTCTTCAGTCATTTCTTTATTTTTAGAGACCGCCATGAATGGCGGCGCACAGAGACAAGACACAGGGACAAAACACAGGACAAAACACAGGACAAAACACAGGACAAAACACAGGACAAGACACAGAATGACACCTGTTGTTGTGGGTCGCCATTCATGGCGACTACAGCAGGAGGGCACGGGCAAACTGGTAGATAATGATGCCAGCCGTGACGGAGACATTCATGGAGTGCTTGGTGCCCAACTGTGGAATTTCCAGGCAGCCATCCGAGGCATCGATGACGTCCTGATGGACGCCCTTCACCTCGTTGCCCAGAACGACGGCATAACGCCGGCCCTGCTCTGGAAGAAAAGAGGGTAGGAGGGTGCTGCCCTCGGCCTGCTCGACGGCGAGAACGGTGTAGCCCTGCCTGCGGAGTGCCTTCACGGCTTCGAGGGCAGTGGGAAAGTACTGCCAGGCGACGCTGTCCTCGGCACCAAGGGCCGTCTTGTGGATTTCAGGATGGGGTGGGGTGGAGGTGATGCCACAGAGACAGATACGCTCCACGCGGAAGGCGTCGCTGGTGCGGAACACGGAGCCGACGTTGTACATCGACCGCACATCGTCGAGCACAACGACAAGGGGCAGCTTCTCGGCCTCACGGAACTCCTCGACCGTGAGGCGCTGCATTTCGATGGTACGAAGCTTTCTATAATACCCACCCCCAACCCCTCCCGAGGGGAGGGGAGCTTGGTTAGATTTTTTATCGCCAAGGTTGTCTGATATTTTTTCGAGAACTGCATCAATGTTGCAAAGCACTTCTTCGTTCGTGAAACGTAAAACCGTGTAACCAATGCTATTTAGGTAAGAAGTCCTTTCTGTGTCTTTTTCTATCTGTTCCCCTTCGAAATGATAACCACCATCAATCTCAATAATCAGTTTATGGCTAATACACAAAAAATCGGGAATATAGCCAAAAACAGGATACTGACGACGAAAATGAGCACCCATACGATTGCCAGAAAGATAATTCCAAAGAACCGATTCAGCTTCTGTAGGCTTATTCCTCATCTCTTGTGCTTTTTCCAACAATAAGTGATACGTTGATCCATCAGTGGTTTCAAATCGATTGTTCATACATATTATAAAATTTGGTTCTATTCATCTCTTCCCCCTCCCCTCATGCGTAACTCCCCTCGGACTACTTTTCATTTCTCATTTTCATATCTAACCAAGCTCCCCTCCCCTCGGGAGGGGTTGGGGGT
>CAJONO010000026.1 GCA_905235905.1 uncultured Prevotella sp. | reverse complement strand
GAACTTCGCTGAAAATCGCTTATTTCGGCCCGACTTTCGGTTTGGTGAATTAGAATCGATTCTGGCGAGCGTTCAGCGAATAATTATACAGAAACAGTTTGTATAATCATGCAGACCGGCCGCACGGATTACTACCTCGCCTGTTCATAATCAGTTTCCCGCCGCCTTGCCGCTGCGCTGTGTGAGAAAGGACTGCTCAGTAATATGAAAGCACACTTGAAGGCACCATGCGATGTTTTCCTGTCACGCTGGATGGAGCGACTATAGACCCTATTCCTACATGGCTCCACGTTAATTAAAGCTAATAACACAGGGCCAATGAGGGCATTTTGCGAAATAATGCGTACTTTTGCCACCGTGAAACGGCTCTTATTGACATTCGTGCTGACCGTCATGGCCCATGCCTTGGCTGCACAGCAGGCAGATGGCGGCCCCGTGCTGCAGCCCACGGTGAAGGTGGGCAAGGCGCTGGTCGACGGCGACTCTATTCAATACATGGAGTTGTCGAGCGTCTATGTCTACCCCGAGCCTACTTTCCAAAGCAAGCGGCAGCAACAGCAGTACACGCGGTTGGTGAAGAACGTGAAGCGTGTGCTGCCCTTGGCCAAGCAGATACGTCAGCTGCTCATTGAGACGGCCGAATATATTGAGACCATCCCCACGCAGAAGGAACGCGACGAGCACCTGAAACGCGTCGAGGCCGACATTGTCAGGGAATACAAGCCACAGATGAAGAAGCTCACATTCTCGCAGGGCAAGCTGCTCATCAAGCTAGTAGACCGCGAGTGCCACTCCACTGCCTACGAGGCCATGCAGGCATTCATCGGCCCCATCCGGTCGGGCATGTGGCAAGCCTTCGCCTGGATGTTCGGTGCCTCGCTGAAGAAAGGCTACGACCCCGAAGGCGTCGACCGCCTTACGGAGCGCGTGGTGCTCATGGTCGAGGCAGGGCAGCTGTGAAACACCCACCCCCAGCCCCTCCCAAAGGGAGGGGAGTTTAGATAGTTATATAAATTTTTCCGACAGTAAAAGTAATCAAGCCCCCCTCCCCTCGGGAGGGGCGGGGGATGAGTAAAAAATATGAAGATATTTGGTGTTGGCATGAACTATCTGCCTCATACGGAGGAACTCGACGGACGGGCCTATTGCCCTGCCGAGCCAGTCATATTCACAAAGGCCGACTCGGCACTGCTGAAAGACCGCAAGCCCTTTTTCATCCCCGACGACATGGGGCGCATAGACTATGAGGCCGAGCTCGTGGTGCGTATCTGTCGACTGGGCAAGTCGATTCCCGAGCGGTTCGCCCACCGCTACTACGATGCCGTGACCGTGGGCATCGACTTCACCGCCCGCGACCTACAGAACAAGGCACGGCAGCAGGGCATGCCCTGGACTATCTGTAAGGGCTTCGACGGCTCGGCCTGTATTGGCGAATGGGTGGGAAAGGAGGAGCTGCCCGACGAGGTGCAGGCACTCAGCTTCCGGCTCGACATCAACGGCCGGACGGTGCAACAGGGCTGTGCCGCCGACATGCTCTTCACCATCGACAGTCTCATCGCGTATATCTCGCGCTTCTTCACCCTGAAGACGGGCGACCTTCTCTTCACGGGTACTCCCGCCGGCATCGGTCCGGTGGCCATCGACGACCACTTGCAGGGCTACATAGGCGAGCGCTTAGTGCTCGACATGCGGTGCAAGTAGATTTCGACGCTGTTCACAATGTTCTGCCAGAGAATATAACAGCCTGGCCCCACCGACGAGAGGGGATTCAGGTAGGCACTGGCAAGCCAGATGGCAAAGGCCGTGTTCTTCTGTCCCAACGCCTGTCCTGCCTCTTGTGTGTGACCGAAGAAATGGCCAATGTAGCGACCTACGGCAAACTGCACCACACACATCAGCAGTCCTAACAGGGCGATAGATGCCAGCAGCAGGACGTCGGCCTCGGCACAGACAATGTTCCTGACCGTGGTACCCGTGACAATCATCAGCGAGCAGGCCCAGAGATAATAGCCCAGGTCGCGCACGGCGATAATCCGCCGATGCAACCTTCGTATATGGTGCTTCACTACCCAGGCCAGCAGCATGGGCACAATGAGCACCAGAAACACCTCGCGCAAAATCTTCAGGAAAGCAGGCCAGAAGTCAATATGGACTGACGGCTCAATCATGGGAAAACAGACAGGCACCAACAGCACAGTGATGAAGTTGGAGAGGAAAGTATAGGTGGTCGTCTGCTCCAGACTGCCCCCTAACTTCTGCGTGACCACAGCCGCTGCCGTAGCACACGGCGAAATCACGCACATCAGCACAGCCTCGAGGGTGACGACAAAGGGCAAGGAGCCTGCAGAGGAGGGCAGCAGGAGGATGCAACCCATGAGAAGGACAACGAACAACAACTGGAACACGGCCACCCAGAGGTGCCACGCCACGGGACGCAACTGGCGGAAGTCGACCTTACAGAACGTTACGAAGAGCACCATAAACATGAACAGCGGCAGAATGGCCTCCATCACGGGCGCAAAGAAACGACCAGCCCCATCGAGAGCAGGCACAAAGGCGAACACCAAATAGACTGCCGCCCCGATGCCCATAGCCACAGGCAGCGTCCAGTCTTTCACAAACCGCAGCGTTTCTTCAAACTTCATTTTTCTTCCTTCAGCTTATAGTCTTGTCGTTCAACGTATCCATAAATAGTAAATAGCAAATTCGCAAATGGTAATTATTGCGATGGCAAGCACTTCTGCCCTACGGTTGATGCGTACGGCCTTCTGCATATCGGCAGTTGTCAACTCACGAGCGTTCTCGCCAATATAGGGTTTGTCGAATAATTCTCCGAAATAGTAGTGAGGTCCTCCAAAACGGCAATCAAGGATGCCTGCCAGAGCAGCCTCAGGATAGCCGCTATTAGGTGAAGCATGGTTGCGACCATTACGCCAAACAAAGCCTGTGAGCAGCGGTTTACCCGCTGCTATTACCATCAACAGAGCCGTGATGCGGGCGGGAATGTAATTCGCCACATCATCGATGTGGGCAGCCCAACAGCCGAAGTCCTTGTAACGCTCTGTGCGATAGCCTATCATCGAATCGAGCGTGTTCACCATCTTGTATGCCATCATGGCCGGTACGCCCCCTATCGCCAACCAGAACAGCGGCGCTATCACACCATCGCTCAGATTCTCAGCCAGCGTTTCCAAGGCAGCCGTACGAACCTCCTGAGCAGATAACTCTGAGGTGTCGCGCCCTACGATACGGGCCACCTGTTTCCGGCCTTCAACCAAGGAACGATCCACAGCATGAAACACCCCGCGAACTTCATGGATCAATGTCGTTCCAGCCAAACAATAGAAGATGAGAATAGAGGTGAGAAGTGAGAGGTAAGAGGTGAGAGAATAGCAAATAAGCCAAGTAGCGGTAAAGACGAGGACAATGAGGAAGACAGACATCATAGCCCCCTTCAGCTTCCGATAACTCCCCTTATTCAGTCGATGCTCGCCGAATGCGATCATCTTGCCAAAGCCGACAACGGGATGTGGCAACCATGCTGGGTCGCCTAAAATGAGGTCAAGCACCCAACCTATCAACAAGGGCAATATGACAAAAAAACAATCAGGCATTTCTCTTTACCTTATAAACAAACGTTCTAATAGCTTCCACCAGTTCATCGTTGAATTCTGGCAGTTGAGTGGCAATACGGAAATGACAAGCAGAGAGACCTTCGAAATTAGAGGCGTCGCGAATCAGGAATCCGTGTTGAGCCAACAAATACTCCTTCAGTTCAGCAGCCGTGCTTTGCTGGATGGAACAGAGCATGAAATTGGTGCTGGATGGATAGACATGGATACCAAGAATGCCACGAAGCCGTTCTTGCAAGTATTTGGTTTGTGAAAGGAGCAGTTTCATTTCTTCACGATAATAAGGATCTTCATGGTCCAAGAGCCAACGCCCTGCTTCTATCGCCAAAGCGTTGACGGCCCACGGACGATAATTGGCCCGCAGACGGTCAATAACAGCGGATGGTGCGATAATGTAACCCAGTCGCAAACCAGGAATGGCAAAACGCTTGGTCATGGAATGGATGACAATGACGTTTTGCATGTCAATAGCAGTTTGGGCAGAAAGTAGCGGTTCCCAAGTATAGTCTTCGTACGACTGGTCGATAATGAGCCAGTGATGACGTCGCGATAGCACCTTGATGGTGTCAGTAGTGCGAAGTTCGCCAGTAGGATTGTTGGGATTGCAGAGCCAGCGTATGGCTCCTGCCTTTGGTGCCTCTTCGTAGCCATACATCCGACAGGCATCGGCATACTCGCTGAACGTAGGGCGCTTAACAGCAAATGTCCGCTCGTTGCGAAGCGTCTGAGCTATCAGGTAGATGGCATCCGTAGCACCACTGGTAACGAGCACCTCCTGTGGACTGATACCGTGTTTGGCAGCAATGAGCACCTCCAATGAATAGGCATCAGGCTCCGGATAATGGTTGATGAGCGTCAGCCGTTCAGCCAAATGCTGACGCAAAGGACTGGTGTCTATCAAGGGGGAAATGTTGCTGCTGAAATTGCAGCGGATTTCGCCATACTGGTATATATCGTCGCCGTGTCCGTTAATCATTGCCTTGCAGAATTTGATAGAGTCGTGGAATATCTACATACTTACGAACATGCTCAGCGAGTTTGTCGTATTGCTGTTGCTTGAAATCGCGATAAGTGAGAGCGGCAGAGACTATTCTCTCACCTCTCACCTCTTGCCCCTTACCTCTTAAAATATACTCGATGACTGGTGCATT
>CAJONO010000025.1 GCA_905235905.1 uncultured Prevotella sp. | reverse complement strand
CCTCAGCCTTGCCTGAAGCATCCTGATAGACGGCATACGAGCAGTTGAGTCCGCGACCCTCGCAGAACATGGTGCGGAGCGAAGTACCGCTGCCCTTGGGAGCCACCATGATTACGTCGACGTCCTTCGGGGGGACAACACCCGTTCGGTCGCTCCAGTTGATGGCAAAGCCGTGGCTGTAGTAAAGCGTCTTGCCGGCGGTCAGGTATTTCTTGATGGTGGGCCACACCTGAATCTGACCAGCATCGGAGAGCAGCATGCAGAGGATGGTGCCCTTCTGGGCTGCCTCCTCAATCGAGAACAGCGTCTTGCCAGGTACCCACCCGTCGGCCACAGCCTTGTCGTAGGTCTTTCCCTCGCGCTGACCGACAATGACGTTGAAGCCATTGTCGCGCAGGTTGCAAGCCTGACCCGGTCCCTGAATGCCATAGCCTATGACGGCAATGGTCTCGTTCTTCAATACCTCACGTGCTTTCTCCAATGAGAACTCCTTACTGGTGACTACGGTTTCAACAACGCCACCAAAATTCATTTCTGCCATAATTGTTTTGAAATAATTAAAAAAGTTTTACATATCCCTTATGGGTCATGCCCGCCCTTAATCCCGAGAGCAGGACGCTTGGTGATCACCACCGTCTTCTTGTTGACCCATTCTCTGCCTGCGCGAGACAGCGACGAGGGATTTTTACTATTGGAATTGGTGTGCAAAGGTATCAAATTGTTACGAAACGACCAAATTTTCCGTCAGTTTTCTTCAAATTCAGCTCCAAAAACAACATTTTCAATGACAGACAGACTTTTTTCCATAAAAAAGATGGAGAAAAGGAAAAAAGTTTGTATTTTTGCAGAAAAAATCAACAATATGGCAGTAGAGACAACGCGATGGGGCATATTGTACTGCCCCAAGACAGGAGCCAGCAACAAGCAGAAGCGCTGGGAGAGAATCAAGCCCCTGCTTGAGGCAAGGGGGGTGGTCTACGACGTGGTACACAGTGAAAGTTCCGACAGCGTAGACCGCTTAGTGACGATGCTCATCAGCAACGGCTACAAGACCATTGTAATCATAGGGGGCGACTCGGCCCTGAACGATGCAGTGAACTGCCTAATGAAAGAAGAGAAACGCGTTCGCGACGAAATAGTGCTGGGCGTAATCCCCAACGGCGTGATGGACGACTTTGCCCGTTTCTGGAAGTTTGACGATACCAACGACGAGCAGACCATCGACTGGCTGCTGAAGCGCCGCATCAGGAAGATTGACCTGGGCTGCATTCGCTACACCAACAGCAAGGAGGAAAAATGCCACCGCTATTTCCTGAACTGCGTGAACATCGGTACGACTGCCGACATCATGAACCTGCGGAAGCAGACACGCCGCATGTTTGGCTCACGCACCCTGTCGTTCCTCTCGTCGCTCTTCGTCATGCTCTTTCATCGCATGGAATACAAGATGCGCCTGAAAATCAACTCCGACGTCATCGACTGCCGGGTAATGACCGTCTGCATTGGCAACGGCCCCGGCTACGGGCAGACACCCTCGGCTGTACCCTATAATGGCATGCTCGACGTGAGCGTGGTCTACAACCCACAGGTGGTGCAGCTCATAGAAGGGCTTTGGCTCCTTGTTTCCGGGCGTTTCCTCAACCACCATTCCGTTCACCCCTTCCGCACTCGCGAGGTAGTCGTAGAGGAAGCGAAGAAGGCATTGGTGGGCATTGACGGGCGACTGATGAAGACCCCTGTAGGAGGTTACAGAATACAGGTGGAGCAGGAGGTCATCAACTTCCTGATTCCGAGCTAAACAAGGACTTACCTACTGCTATTCATGCACTTTTTTTATCATAAGTCGATAAAAAGAGGTCATTTTTGCACTTTTTTGTAGAAAAAACAAAAAAAGATTGTCATTTTTTTTGTCAGACGAAAGAAAAGTCGTACTTTTGAAGGGAAATCTAAAAGCTATCAATAATTAAAAACCTTAAAATAGGAACTATGAGTTATTTGCGATTTGAGAAAGCCGTGATGACTAACTTGGAGGAGTCCCTCCGCCGCGAATTGCTCCGCACCAACCGAAGTGGTGCTTACAGTTCTTCTACGCTTGTAGACTGCAACACCCGTAAGTACCACGGTTTGCTGGTTGTACCTGTACCCGAGATTGACGACGAGAACCATGTGCTCTTGTCGTCGCTCGATTGTACGGTAGTGCAGCACGGAGCCGAATTCAACCTGGGCCTCCATAAGTATCAGGGCAACAACTACAGTCCCAAGGGACACAAGTACATTCGTGAGTTTGATGCCTCCCTCGTGCCCACTACCGTCTATCGCGTGGGCGGCGTGGTGCTCAAGCGTGAAGCTATTTTTCAGGCATACGAAGACCGCATCCTGATTCGCTACACCCTCGACGAGGCCCACTCGGCCACGACGCTGCGCTTCCGGCCTTTCCTGGCCTTCCGCTCCGTTCGTGCGTTCACCCATGAGAACTCGGTGGCCAGCCGTGACTATCAGGTCATCGACAATGGCATCAAGACCTGCATGTATCAGGGCTACCCGGAGCTTTTCATGCAGTTCTCGAAGAAGAACGAGTTCATCTTCCAGCCCGACTGGTATCGGGGCATCGAATACCCCAAGGAGCAGGAGCGCGGCTACGCCTCGAACGAGGATCTCTACGTGCCCGGCTATTTCGAGGTGCCCATCAAGAAGGGCGAAAGCATCGTGTTCTCCGCCTCCACCTCACAAATCAAGACCTCGACGCTGAAGAAGCTGTTCCAAGAGGAAATCGACGTGCGTGTGCCACGCGACAACTTCTATCACTGTCTCGTCACAGCTGCCCACCAGTTCCACAACCGCCAGAAAGCCAAGAATGCCAAAGGCGAGGACGAGCGCTATCTGCTGGCCGGCTACCCCTGGTTCAAGGCCCGCGCCCGCGACACGTTCATCGCACTGCCCGGCCTCACGCTGGCCATCGACGAGCAAGACTACTTCGAGCTGGTGATGCAGACGGCCGAGCGAGGCCTGCGTGAGTTCATGGAAGAGAAGCCACTATCGGTAAAGATCTACGAGATGGAACAGCCCGACGTGCCCCTCTGGGCCGTATGGAGCATTCAGCAGTATGCCAAGTATGCCGGACGCGAGAAAGCGTTCAAGATGTATGGCAAGCTGATTACCGACATCGTGAAATATATTGAGAAGGGTGGCCACCCCAACCTGCGTCTCGACGACAACGGACTGCTTTATTCAAACGGTCGCGACAAGGCCGTTACGTGGATGAACTCTACGGCCAACGGGCGTCCTGTGGTGCCTCGTTCAGGCTATATCGTCGAGTTCAACGCCCTGTGGTACAACGCCCTGAAGTTCTGCGCCTCGATGGCTACCGACCAGGGCGACACCAAGGAGGCCGAGAGATTGGAGGCACTGGCCGCCAAGACCCGGCAGTCGTTCGTCGACACTTTCGTCAATGAGTACGGCTATCTGCTCGACTATGTCGACGGCAACATGATGGACTGGAGCGTTCGCCCGAACATGATTTTCGCAGTGGCTCTCGACTACTCGCCGCTGTCGCAACAGCAGATGAAGAGCGTAGTAGATATATGTACGCGTGAGCTGCTCACCCCGAAGGGCCTGCGTTCGCTGTCGCCGAAGAGCGGCGGCTACAACCCCATGTACGTCGGCCCGCAGACACAGCGCGACTATGCCTACCATCAGGGAACGGCGTGGCCCTGGTTAGGCGGCTTCTACATGGAGGCATGCCTGAAGCTCTACAAGCGCACCCGCCTCTCGTTCGTCGAGCGGCAGATGGTGGGCTATGAGGACGAGATTGACTACCACGCCATCGGCACCATCTCGGAGCTGTTCGACGGCAACCCGCCCTTCCACGGTCGCGGTGCCATGTCGTTTGCAATGAACGTGGCCGAGATACTGCGCACGATGAAGCTACTGGAAAAGTATTCATATCAAAAATAAGGAGGGACGACTATGAAAGTATTAATGTTTGGATGGGAGTATCCTCCTCACGTGTTCGGTGGACT
>CAJONO010000024.1 GCA_905235905.1 uncultured Prevotella sp. | reverse complement strand
TACAGGGCGTACATCGCGCCGTCCTTCAGCCCAGGGCGTTGCCCTGGGCTAAGAGTATTCTGCCCCTTTGGGGCGCTAGTGGTATGATTGCGGATAATCATTTAATTTAAACACATACAGCATGGGAGAATTCGTGTAATTAGTGTAATTCGTGGTCAATAAAACATGCGAAACTTGAATAAAGATGATTGGTCCCTTTAATGGGGATGTGAATAACTCGGTGGATAACCTGTGGAAAACGGGGTGGATAATTTTACGGCCACAGACGGCATGTGGATAATCGCCAAGTTATTCTAAAGTTTTTCTGAACTTTTCCACCCATTTCTGCATGAAAAAGATATAAACTTTGTAACTTTGCACCGTGGAAGCGGAAACGGTGCATAACTATGCTATCCTGCTAAGAATGAGCCAGAAAAAATTCACAACAAGGGTGCATAACCCACACACCACGGGTGAATAACGAATCTGGCAAGTTTTCGGGCAGAAAGTTATCAACTTATCCACGCACCATCATATATACCATTCTATTTATTTAAAGAAAAGAAAAAAATAATATTATGAATATGGATTGTGAAAAACGATGGAGGGAGCAGGGATTCATTGACGAGCCGGCTCCTGTGGGAACAGACCTGAAGGCCGAGATTCGCCGTCTGGCGAAAGAGAAGAACGCGGTGATCCTGGCCCATTACTATACGGTGGGCGACGTTCAGGACGTGGCCGACTTTGTGGGCGACTCATTAGCGCTGGCCCGGAAGGCTGCCGAGACCGATACCCGGATGATGGTGATGTGCGGCGTGCATTTCATGGCCGAGACGTGCAAGCTGCTCTCGCCGGAGAAGACGGTGCTCTGTCCCGACCTGAACGCCGGCTGCTCGTTGGCCGACAGCTGCCAGGCCGACGACCTGAAGAAGTTCAAGCAGGAGCATCCTGGCTATCAGGTCATCAGCTACGTCAATACGACTGCCGCCGTGAAGGCACTGACCGACGTGGTGGTGACCAGCGGCAATGCGAAGAAGGTGGTCGACCAGCTGCCGCAGGACGCGAAGCTCATCTTCGGTCCCGACTATAACCTCGGCAGCTACATCAACAGCGTCACGGGCCGGCAGATGCTGCTTTGGCAGGGCGGCTGCCATGTGCATGAGCGCTTCTCGGTCGAGGCCATTGTGGCGCTGAAGCAGCAGTATCCCGATGCGGTGGTCATGGCCCATTTGGAGTGCAAGGGCCCCGTGCTGGCGGTGGCCGACGTGAAAGGCTCGACGGCCGACATGCTGAAGGAGGCGCGGGCAAACCACGCCACACGCTTCATCGTGGCCACCGAGGCCGGCATTCTGCACGAGCTGCAGCGCCAGTGTCCGGAGAAGGAGTTCATTCCCGTGCCGCCAGAGGTGACCGAGGGCCAAGTGGGCTGTCACTGCAACGAGTGCCAGTACATGAAGATGAACACGCTGCTCAAGATCTGCAACACCCTGCGCTACGAGTGGCCGCAAATAGAAATCGACCCGACGATAGCCCAGGATGCCGTCAGGCCGATAGAGAGGATGCTGGAGCTGAGTTAGAGAAATATTCTCTCTATCTCTATCGAACGAAATACTTTTTTCCGTTTCGGATATAAATACCCGAAACGGTTTTTTCTGATAAGATACGTTGTCCGCTGAGCGTATAGGTAAACTGGTTAGCTTTTGTATTCTTTATATTAATGATATGATCAGGAACTTCTGTTGCATTAATATTGTCTGACAGCCATTTTTTTCTGTTTTCAAACCATTGTAAGGCAATATCAATGTTCTGGTTAACGGAATCGGGTGGAAAATTCCATTTTTCACCATCATACATCCTTGACTTTTGTAACAAATAGGCAAGTTCGGATGTTCTGAATTCTTTCAGAAAATCGACCATTGTATCGAAAATAGAATCAGACATTTCTTTCCATACATTCTTGTATGTCTCAATAAATAAAGTATTTTTGCTGTTTAATAACTGAGGAAAATAGAATACTTTTTCATTTGTATGTATACTCGACCATTTATCTGTATTTCTGAAATTAGAGTCAAAATCCCAAAGAACCGACATTTCCACCTTTGAGTTAGCCGTACTGTCTTTCTTGGTAAGAAAAATATTTGAGCCAGCTGCATCGGATGACCCAAGAATATCGTGTGCCATGAGCCAACGTGCAAAAGATTCCACATTGATAGTGTGTTGGTAATTTCCTTCGTCAATACTTTTTTCCATGTCATTGACAGTCTGCTTCAAATAGTCTATTTTTTCTTCTGTTACTTTGTCTTTTTCTGGATATTTGAATGTATATTTTTTATTGGATAAAGTAGAAAAATATATATCTTCGTTCCACCAGTAAGCATCACGTTCGAACATATATCCGCTTTTGTCAATGTTGATACGGCAATGGATGTTTCTCTTTATTGATTCGATAAGCATATATATGCCATGATACTCCCCATTGAAAATTAAGTTTACATACATATAGGCAGGAGTCCATTCTCCTAATCCCATCATTTCATTGATTTTTAGTCCAATCAATGCGTTCAAGTTGTCGTTTCCCTGATCAATGAGAAGCCATTCTTTATCAGCATAATCAGCGTTGCCGCGTCCAAGCATATCTGCTTTGACTTCTAACTTGATTTTATACGGTTTTTTCACGCTGTAGTATGCACTTGTATTTCCCCTGATTCTGAGAGACATTCCACCTTCATTTTTCTTGTAGCTGCCACTGTCGAAAATGGTGTTTCCCTGATAGGAAAGAATGATTCGTCCATATACCTTTGTTTTGTTTGTGGTACTTATACCGTATTCCCCTTCAGGTGGCCACACAAATTCGCATGTTGGCATAGCACCATCAATAGTACTAATTGACAGTATGGGAAGTGCAAGACTGACGACAAATGAAGAATCAATCGTATTGGCGACGACAGGACTGAAATAAAGAAAAAAACTAATAATCAGCAATAATTTCTTCATTTTCTTCATTGTCTTGTTTTTCATATTTTAATGTATCACAGCAATTTTGTTCACTACTCCTTTAGTGCCATCACTTTTGGCCGTGACAATCATGTAGATGCCCGAGGCCACGCGACGACCCTTGGTGTCGCAGCCGTTCCAGGTGAAGGTGCCGCCGTTCGAGCGTCCCTGTGCCACGAGTTTTCCGCTTGTGGTGATAATCTTCACGTCGGCATCGAACGAGAGACCACGCACGGTGATAAGGCCGTTGTAGCCCGAAGGCACGGGGTTGGGGAAGGCGTAGACGTTGTCCTTCGTCATCTCGTTGACGGCTGCCGTGGCGTCGGCCATGTAGGAGCAGAGGCCCTTGTCGGTGCCGAAGAACACCTCGCCCGTCTCGTCGTTGATGGCTATCGACTCGATGATGTTCGACAGCAGCGGACTGTTCTCGACGGTGAAATGCTGCAGCTGCTGCATGTTGTCGGCCGAGACGAGGTAGACGCCGTTGCCGTCGGTGCCTATCCACTTGCGGTTGGCACCGTCGACCTTGATACACGCAATGTCGATGCTGGCCAGCAGATAGTCGGCATAGTCGGTACCGTCGTTGCGGGGCACCTTCACTTGCGTAAAACCCTGTTCAGGATCGGCCTGCTGCTGCGCGTCGTACATGAAGAGACCTTGGTCTGAACCCATCCAGATGTTGCCTTCGAGGTCCTGCGCTATGCAGTGTATATACTTCAGTTCATAACTTGTGCCGTCTTGGTTGAGCCAGTTGTCGTAGCGCTTGATGGTCTCGGTCTTGGGGTCGATGCAAATCATGCAGGGATGGCTGTGGTGGTCGTTGGCCATCCAGATATTGCCGTTATAGTCGAGAACTGAACAGTGCAGAATACGTAGGGGATTCGTTTGGAAAAACAGTTTTTCGTTGTTGTATTTACTCCATTCTTTTGTTGAAGGGTTATACTTCAAAAGAGGATACTGGGTGCGTGAACTGCTGTTTGACATCCAAATACAACCGCTATTGTCATAAATAAGACCATCTATTCGTACATAGTTATTAGCATTGGGGTCAGTATCGCTTAAAGCTGATATTATAGGACTGTTGGTGGCATCGTAGTTCTTCACCATCTCGCCGTTCTGAAACTCGTAGAGGCCCGTGCCGCAGGTAGAGAAGAAGAGATGGTTGGCATCGGCAGGGTCGATGGCTACGGCGGTGACGTCGCGGAAGCGGGTGCCTGTGAGCGGTTTCACGTCGGCTATGCAGGTCCAGTCCTGGTTGCCGTCCATCGTCTGCAGGCAGCCGGGCCGTGCAAACTCGCCGCCGTCCTTCCATCCGCCGCCGGTGGTGTAGAGCATGCCGTTCTTCACGGCCATGAAGTTGAAGTAGTTGTAGAGGGGTCCGCCGGGCTGTAGCGTCTTCACCTGCTCGTAGTACTGGTTCCAGTCGGTAAGGTCTTTCTGGAAGGTGTCGTCGGGCAGCGAGGTGGCCGTGGTCCAGTTGTTGGGGTTGATGAGGTTGCGCGACATGAGTGCGGTGATGACCGGTCCGCCGCTGACGCGGGCGTAGATGCTGCCCTCGCGAATGTCGATGGCCGTGACCATCTTGTTGAGGGTGTAGGTCTCGGCCACATACTCGCTCTTCATGTCAATCTTCACAATGCCGAAGTTGGTGGCTAAGTAGGCATACTTGTCGTTGATGAAGATGTCGTTGATGGTCTTGTCCTGCGTCATCGTCTTGGTGTAGAGCGAGCTGATGTTGGTCACGTTCTCCTCGGCGTCGAGCAGGTCGATGTTCGAGTTCTGGTAGACGATGATGAGCTTCTGCGTTGTCTGGTTCCAGGCAATGAGCGTGATATAGTTGTCGCTGAGCTGGCGTATCTTGTCGTAGGTCACGATGCTCTGGTCGTCGAGGTTATAGCTGTAGAGGCTGTTCGATGCCCGGACATAGAGCAGGTTTCCGCCTTTCACTATCTGCTGCGGCTCCTGATAGGCCATGTAGGCCTGCCAGCTGCCTGTCTGCGCCTGCGCCAGCTGTAGGCAGAGTAGCAGCGCTACTAATGATAACACCTTTCTCATCCTATTTATTTTTTTAAATGATTATCCGCAATCATACCACTAGCGCCCCAAAGGGGCAGAATACTCTTAGCCCAGGGCAACGCCCTGGGTTGAAGGACGG